>JBOGFO010000241.1:0-2755 GCA_050743445.1 Acidimicrobiia bacterium | reverse complement strand
CCGGCGCTCGGCTCACCCAGCCTCGGGTGGAGCCCGAGATCGGGTTCTACCTGGCCCGGCCCTTGTCCGGGTCTGGCATCACCGCCGAAGACGCCTTCGCCGCCACAGAGGCGGCCGTCGCCTGTCTGGAGATCGTCGATTCCGTCTACACCGGCTACCGGTTCCGCATCGAGGACAACACAGCCGACGGATCGTCGGCCGCCGGGGTGGTCGTGGGGCCGGCGTTGGAAGCGGGCGTGGACCTGGCGGCACTCGAGGTGGTCTTCGAGCGCAACGGGGAGCGTGTGGGCGAGGCCCGGGGGGACGCGGCCATGGGCCACCCCGCCCGGGCCCTGGCCTGGCTGGCCCGCCGCCAATCCCTCGACGCGGGAACGCTGGTCATCACCGGCGGACTCACCGCCGCGGTTCCCCTCGGACGGGGCGACACCTGCGCGGCGGTCTTCGGCGGCTCCGTCCGGGTCACGGTGCACGGCCCCCGCCCGTGACGCCGGCGGAGCCAGGTGCAGCAGAATGACCCGTTCCAAGGAGGTGCCCATGGCGCGGGTCGAGCTCGTCAAGCCAAACCAGATCGACGACCCGGTCGTCTGGCCAAGTGGGGGCCACGAACGCCTGACGGACAAAGGCGTGGTCCAGCTGGTCCACCTGGTGAGGGACTTCGCCTCCTACAACCGGCTCAACCTCGCTTTCGGAACCGACGACGACTACCGGGACATGTGGCGGCTCGCCTGCAGTCAGAACGGGGACGGAAGTCCCGATGCCGCCTGGACTGGAATCGGCCCACTGCCTTGCGGTGGCAGGAGGGTCACCGAGGAACGGCCCTCGGTCAGGTCCAGCTTCAGCTGGCATCGTTTGTCACCGGCGTCGTCGACCAGGTCTCCTAGGAGCAGGTTTTCCCCGAACCGTGAAGGAGGCCGGGCCAGGAAGAGTGAGACCGGCACACCGAACACCCTCCCGCGCTGGTCGACCATGTCGGCAAGGCCGTCGACGACGAGATAGGACTCCTTCATCTCGATCAACAGAACGTGGAGCTCGAAGCGGACGATGGTGCGGGCGGGTGGCATGGAGGAGCCGCCCGCCCAGTCGGCGTCACCATCGGCGGCGACGGTCTCCTCGCGGGCCCGCCGGGCGATCGTCAACGCGACAGCCAGCGCCAATCCCAGGCCGCACCAGGCCAGGAGCCACCACATGTGTACCAGTCCGCTCAACTTCCTGTGCTCCTCCTCTTGCCACCCGTCCATCCCGCGCCGGCCCTTGCTCCAACCGGTGACGATCGACCTACCCGACGGGAGGGTGCAGCCACCGCCCTGCACGCTCGTGTGACCGATTCGTGACCGAAAGGGGCGCCCGGAGGAGCTGGGTGCGGCCCCCGAGCAGAAACCGCCGCCTTCCCCGGCATGATCACCTTGCGGTGGCTTGTCGTGCCCGCCGTCTGGGCGTCCTCCGCGCTGAGCCAGGTGACCATGCCGGCCACGACGATGAGCCCCAACAGCGAAGCGACGATGGCCCGGGTCAGCCTGGCGTCGTTCTCGGTTCCATCCATCATGTGATCCCTCCGCCGGAGACCATGGCGAGAGGCTTCCGCTAACGGTCAGCGAAGCGGTCGCGATCAGATGACGATCGTCCCCGGCCAGGATCGGCTGGTGCAGAACGGCGCCGCGGCACCGCCCCGCGCGTGTCACGAGCGTGTCACAACGCCGTCGGGCCCCCGCGCTCTGCCGTGCCAGCTGGGAAGTACGAGAGAGATCCTGGAGACAAGAACTCGGGGAGGGGTGCAGGGATGTTCTCGTGGCTGCTGTCTGATCGGTGCCGACGCCGAGCGTCCGTCGCCGTCGCTTCCGTTCTGGCCCTCGCCGGCATGGGCTGCGGTGCGGACCCCCGCAGCGAACCGCTCGGGCCCCGCCAGGCGGAGGGCGACGACGTCTCGCAGAGCTTCAAGGTTCCCGGGGCGGGCCCGGGGCAGATCCTCGACTACTACGCCCGGGAGCTCGACGGCTGGGACGCAGTCGAGCCCGTCCACCTCCTGGGCCCGGGGAAACCTATCGGGCGCCATGGGCGAGGCCGAAGTGGGTGAACCGCCCTGGGATCCCTGGAGGCTCCATTCTCTGGAGAGAGGATTGGAGTCATGGGAAGACCGAGCAAGTATCCGAAGGAGTTCCGGGTTCGGGCGGCCCGGTTGGTCCGTGAGTGGCGGGCTGCTCGCGGGGTGACCATGGGCGGGATCCGCGAGGTCGCGACTCAGCTTGGGATCCATCATGAGACGCCGAGGAACTGGATCAACCAGGGCGAGGTCGACGCCGGGGAGAAGCCGGGGTCGACGACCGAGGACAAGGCTCGGATCAGCGAGCTCGAGCGGGAAGTTCGGGAGCTGCGCCGGGCGAACGAGATCTTGAAGGCGGCGTCGGCTTTCTTTGCGCGGGAGCTCGACCCGCGACCGCCGAGGTAGCGGCCTTCATCGACGAGCACCGGGAGGCGCTCGGGGTCGAGCCGATCTGCCGTGTGTTGGCGATCGCCCCGACAAGGGCATCGGGCTCGTCACCCTCAACACCAACGGGATCCGCCTCGCCCACGACCGGCGCTTCGTCGCCGCCCTGGCCGCCATCGAGCCCAGACCCCGCATTTACCTCCAGTTCGACGGGCTCGAGGAGCGCACCCACCGGGAGCTCCGCGGCCGGGACCTGCGCGCCGCCAAGCAGCGGGCCCTCGACCACTGCGCCGAGTTCGGCCTGGCCGTCATCCTGGTGGCCACCATCGAACG
>JBOGFO010000240.1:0-10137 GCA_050743445.1 Acidimicrobiia bacterium | reverse complement strand
CAGAGAACCAGGCCTCCCGCCTGGGGAGGTCGTGGTCCGAAGAGCCGGGATCATCCCGCAGTTGCCCCGTAGCCTCGATGCGCCCGCCGAAAGTGGGAGCGCGCGTCGTACCGGACAACGCCGTGGTCAACCCGCCGATGCGGGCCACGCGGAGACTCGGTGTGCTCCCGCCCACCAGGGCGCTGCTCGAGACCACCGGCCGACTCGACCGACGGCCCCCGCAGCAACCCGGGCGGCAACGGGCTCGCTGGGGACGGACGAACGTCGGTGCGCAGGCCGTCGGTCTCATTCAGCCCGCCGGGGAGCCTCCGTTCGTGCCCCGTCGCGCAGCGCGTCGATGATGCGTCGGGCGGCGGTATCCGGGTCGTGGATGCCGACGTCGATGGACACGTCGGCGACGGCGCGGTAGAGCGGGCAACGGTGCGCGGCATGAGCGGCGAGTTGGGCGTGCACGTCTCGGGCCAGTGCTCGGTGGTGACCTCTGCTGGCCCGCTCGGCCAGGACCGTCACATCGGCGTGGAGCCATGCCACGAAGGCGCTGAGTTCTAACGCTTCACGGCACGCTCGTGCCTCGATGGTCGACGCGGCGGCGGCGATCACCAATGGTTCGGAGGTGCCGAGTAGCACCAGGAGCGACTCGAGCTCGGCGTCGTGCAGAGCAGCCATGCCGTCACGCGCGGTCAACTCGGCCGCGGTCAGCCCCGTTCGAGCGGCGAGCGCCTCGTCGTTGTCGCGAAACTCGAGGCCGAGGCGGTGGGCGACGAGACGCCCGGCCGTGGTCTTGCCCGCGCCCATCAACCCGACGAGCACAATGTGTCGTCCTGATGCCGTCACGTCCGATCGACTCCGAGTCCGCCAGAGGTCATCGCCCGCCCATTCCTCCGCCGGTCGCGAGGTGCCAGGACCACGGCCGCGTCGAGACTTCCCTTACCCAATGGCCAGCCATCGTGAGCATCTCGAGCTCGCCACGGCCATCGGTCTACCTGATCGAACTGCGGAGACCGTGGCTCGGGAGGCCAGGGGACGGAAAGAAGGGGGACAGCCGCCCCGGTCGGACCCGGTACAGGTTCATGGCCCCGAGGGGGGTCGTCCCCGCCTGCAGCGGGAAGGCGAAGATGGCGGCCACGCCGGCGTCGACGGCGCGGGTGGTGAACAGCGGCCAGCGCGTCTGATCGGGGACGTCGAGATCCGGCTCGTGCACCGCGACGCCGCGGAGGGCGTCCACGCACGGCCCCTCACCCAGGGTGAACTGCGCCTCCTCGATGACGCCTTCCACGCCATCGGAGACCCCGAGGGAAACGAGCGCCTGGTCACCGGCAACCAGGACGATCCCCGCCCCGCTGACGGACAGCGTCTCGGCGCACATCACACACACCTGGTCCCACGTGCTGTGACCGTCGCCGAGGCCCCCCAACGCCTCCCGCACCGGACCGAGGCCGCCCCTGCCCATGCTCAGCGCGGCGAGAAAGCGGGATCGATCCCGCGTGGCGTCTCGGGGGCCTGGACCAGCGAGTTGAGGCCGAGGACATCGAGGACTCGTCGGACCAGGGGTGGCGGTGAGCGCAGCGTGAGATCAGAGGAGCGAGCCCGAAGGCGAGCCCGGGCGTCCACCAGCATCCGGACCCCAGGCCAGTCGATGAATTCGAGCTCGGCCAGGTCGACCACGACGACCTGGTGATCCCGGGCCATCACCCGGCCCAGCGCCTGCGCCAGGACCGGCCCGGTGGCCACGTCGAGCTCGCCCCGCAGACAAAGAACGGCTCGCCCGTTCGCCGAGGGGGCGAAAACCACCTCGAAAGGCAACACCGCTAACGAGGAGGGTGTGTGCAAGGAGGGTGCGTCATCGTCACCCGGTCGTCGCGCCCCTGTGCCTTGGTGGTCCACCCGAACCCCCGTCCTCATACGGAAGGTCTCGTGCGCCACCAGGGTCTGGAGCAACGCCCAACCGGGAACCCCAGTCGGCTCCCGGCAGGAGAGATTGTACCCCCGGCGCCGATATGCCTCGACCGAGGCCGCGGATCAGCGGCCGGGTTACGCCAACATCGGCTGGGTGACCTCGAACCAGACCGACTTGCCGTCACCGTGGCGTTCGGCGCCCCAAGCGCTCGCCAGCTGCTCCACCAGCCAGAGGCCGCGTCCGCCCGTGGCCTGGAGGGAGGCGGGGCCTGGAAAGGGGGGGAGGCGCGGGTCGCCGTCAATGACCTGGATGCGAGGCGAGCCGCCGACGGAGATCCGGACGGTGACCTCGAAGGCGGTGTCGGCGTGTCGCAGGGCGTTGGTGACGAGCTCGTTGGCCATGAACACGGCGGTCTCCCGCGTGGACGCGTCGCAGCCAGCCAGAGCCCGGTCGACAAAGGCACGAGCGAGAGCAACATTGGCGGGTTCGGGTTCAAAGGCACGGGCGACGACCGGACGCCGCGCCACACTCCCCCTGGTCCGATCCGAACCGACCACCGTCGATCATCAGCTCCTTGTTCCTCGCCACCCGCCCCCTACCCACCCCAGCTTCCTGATGATCCCCAGGCTCGGAAGACCCATCGAGAACGTGCCGGGCGGAGCCTCCGCCATAGGGCCAGACCCCGAAACGGCCCTCGCCCCGACCCTGATTCACGGAGAGCCTGTTTCTGGCCACGATCCGACCCCGTCGGGGATCGGCTCGCACCCCATTCGCACCCCAGGCCGATCACGGGTGCCCCGCGAGCGGCGGTCACTGCCGGTCTCGGGCGGGCACTGGCTGGGCTTACTGTCACCACTCTCTGTGGCAAGGCATCGGCCGCGGTCATTACAGGCCGAGGGTGCCCTTCAGCGCTTGATCGACTGCGGCGAGATCTGCGGCAGTGAGCGTGCCGAGTTGAGCAGAGAGCAAGCGTGTCTCAAGCACGAGCAGCCGGCCGGTCCGGACGACGGACGTCCTCAGCAGCCCGGCCAGGCGCCATCGGCGAGCACCACGTCGCCGACACCCGGTGCAGCCAGGCGTCCCGCACTGCTGGTGACCCATGGCGACGATCACGTCCGGCCCGGCATTGAAGGCGGCAGCCGACACGACACACACCGGGCGACGCTTTGACCCCTGCAGGTCGGCATACGTGAACGGCGCGAGGTAGATCTCCCCGCGATCCACCGGGCTCAGGGACGGACCGGGTCGATCACCTGGTCGTAGTCAGCGTCCTGGTCGGAGAACCAGTCGCTGACGAGGGACGCCCGCGGCGCCCAAGCTGGCCGCGCCCAGCCGAGCAGGCGCTCACGCAGCTGCCAGAGCCGGTCCTCCGCCGCCTCGACCCGCTCCTGCGCGTTCCGCAGCCCGTCAGCGCTCACGACCGGCACCGGCTCTCCGGGACGAAGTTCCTTCCCGAGGAAGGGCTCGTACGCCTCGACCGCCCAGCCGAAGTTCGGCATACGCGTCGGCCAGGGCGCGCCGCCCTTCTTCGGTGAGATCCCGCTCCGAGCGGGATGGCATGCCAGCCGACATGGACTCCAGTGTACGAGGAGGGGATTCAGAGTTCAGCGGTTACCGACCCGGTTGATTTCAGTGGCGAAGAGGCTGGGCCGCCCGGTAGGCGGCGTCAGCTGGTTCGGCCAGCCTCCAACTCGGCTTCCCCCGGCGGGACACGCGATTCCGGCGTTGGGCATGGAGCGTCCACGGCAGAGCGAACGAGCAGCATTACCTACGTTTCGAGTGTATATACTCACTTTGTGGGTGAACCGCCGCCTCCCCTGCTCCCGATCTTCCGGTCCGAGAACCAGCTGCGCCTGTTGGGGCACCTGTTCCTGCGCCCGGAAGCGGAACACACGATCGCCGACCTGGAGGCGGCGACCGGCATTCCCCAGCAGACGCTCTCCCGGGAGGTGGCCCGCCTCGCCCAGGCCGGGATCATCCGGGACCGCCGGCAGGGGCGGACGCACCTGGTGGCCGCCAACCAGGCCAGCCCCTACTTTCCCGAACTGGCTGGGCTGCTCCTCAAGGCGCTCGGCCCCCGGGAGGCGCTCGTCGAGGAGCTGGCCGGCCTGGCGGGCATCCGGGAGGCATACATCTTCGGCTCGTGGGCCCGCCGCTACCACGGCGAGGCGGGCACCGCCCCGGGGGACATCGACGTCGTCGTGGTCGGGGAGACCGACGTCGACGCGGTGTACGAAGCCTGCCGGCGCGCCTCCCGCCGAACCGGACAGGAGGTCAACCCGGTCGTGCTCACCGCCCCAGAGTGGGAAGCCCCCCAGTCCGGCTTCCTTCGTGAGGTGCGGGCCGGCAGCCTCGTTCCCGTGGTCCCGAGGCCATGACGACCACCGCCGCGCAACTGTTGCGGGAGGGTCGGCTGGAGAGGGTCCCCGTCGACGTTGCTGGCGCCTGGGAGCGGATCGACGAAGCCGAACGGCACCTCCGATCGTCGGCGAGTCTCGCGTCCTCGGACGAGTCCATCGCTTACGTGGCGCTCTACGACGCGGCCGGCAAGGCAGTGACCGCCCACATGCTCGCTCATGGCTACCGGGCCACGAACCGGGTCGACGCCCACCAGGCGGTAGTCCTCTACGCCGAAGCGACACTGGCCCAAGGAACAGCTGCGCCCAGCGTGACGGCCTTCGATCGGATGCGCCGGCTCCGAAACCGGAGCGAATATGGCCACCAGGTGATCGGGGCCCAGGTCCTCGCTGCCGATCTCGTTCACGCCCGAGCGATCGTGGCGGCGGTGGAAACCGATCTTCCTCCCCGGGCGTCGTAGCCAGCAGACCCGGTCAGAGTTGCTTGACGCGACAAGCTCGAACGCGGCGTCCCGCCTGGTCACTGCCCGGCAGTTCCGCAGAGGACTCAGGGCTCAGCGCACGTGGTGATCCCCGCCATGAGCAGGCAGGATTCGTCGAAGGCGACCTCGGCGGCAGCGACGACGTCCTCGCCGTAGAGAGCGATCGCCTCCACCCGGGCGGCTCGGGGTCCGCCGTGACCGCCCCGTTCTCCATCAGGCGCTCGACCGGAGCGGCGGGGCCAGCAGATGGCGGTTCTTCTCGGCGCTTCCGGGCAAGGGCCTGACCCAGACGACGCCGTCGGCGATGTCGGCCACCTCGGCAACGGCTTGCACGAAGCGGAACCGACGACGATGTGGGCACCCTTGACCACCCGATCAGGACACCGGGCGTTGCGCAGAAGCGTTCAGGGCAAACCCGTGTCGTCCTCGGCGTTCAGGTCGACGATGAGATCAAGCTCCATCCAGGGCGCTCCTCTGCCGGGGTCGCCGTCCAATTCACAGGCCCGTTCAGATCAGAGTTGGCTGAGGGTCAAGAACTCCAACTCGGCCTCTCGGCCATCCTCGCTCAGTTCGAGCACCCTGGCCTGGCGAGCCTCCACTGAGTCTCCGATCACGAGGACGACGTCACCGGCTGCGAGCCCCTCGCGTTCAGACTTGAACAACCTGGTGCGGAACCGGCACGCATGACCGATGTGGTTGTAGTCGACGAACACCTCGCGCATGGCGCAACCTCCACCGCCCATTCTACTTGGCCCGCCTCGGCAGGAAGAGGGGCAGGATGGCTTCGACCGACGGACGCAGGAGAGCATCGAGCATCACCAGTTCGGAGTCGTCGAGGTCCTCCACGGTCCGGCCGGCGGGGAGCTCGAAATCCGGCGCTGGCAGCACCAGTTCGAAGTGCACGGCCATCACCCGGTCGGGGATGGCCGTGCCCGTGATCGTGGTCCGGCCAGATCGTAAATCGGTCTCGCGATGCGCCGTAATGGGCCACGCCGCACTGGCGCTGGGGCAGCGCAGCGATGATGTCCGCCTCAGTCACGCCCCCGATGGCGGCGAAGACGGACACGGTGAAAGCACCACTCCCGCTACGGACGCCGGCATAGGCGTGATAGTTGCGGATCGCAGCGCGCACCACGTCACCGCTGGCACCTGCCCCCATGTGGATCACCAGGTCGTCGTCGTCGCTCAGATCGGGTGACTGGCGCAGAATGACGCTCATTGCAGGCGGGTGACGGATCCGTTGGAATGCCAGGCGTCGAGCGGTTCGGCCGCCCGATACACGGCGTCCATCCGCTCGGCCAGCGCCGCAGCCATGTGCGGCATGACGTGGCTGTAGCGGTCGAGAGTGATCTGGACCGAGGAATGCCCGAGCAGCTCGGCCATCTCCTTGGGATGGGCGCCCTGCTCCACCAGGAGGGTGGCGTAGGTACTTCTCAAGTCGTGAAACCGCAAGCGGCACAGGTGATCGGGCAGGGCCGCCCGGACCGCGGGCTTGAAGTGGAGGCCGTAGAAGGTGGCGTAGTTGATCGGCCCTCCGGCTGGCGCGGAGAAGACGTAGCCGTCCCGGTCGAGGAGGCGGTCGGCGGGTGCAGCCGGAGCTTGTCGCAGAGCGCCCGGTTGACGAACACGGTCCGGCGCCCGGCCTTCGTCTTGGGCAGGCGCTCGACGAGGTGGCCCTTGACCAGGGAAGCCGACCATTCGTGGTCTGAAGCGACCCGAGTAGATCCAGGTTCTGGAGGCTCCGGTCGCGCGAATCCGCACCCCTTTCGCACCCCACGATTTTTGCTCGCACCCCATCCGCACCCCAGAACCAGGGTCGCTGGCGGCCGCTGCCGGGCAACCGCGGTCGCTCGCCGGCAAGGCATTCGTCCGTCCAGAAATAGCCGCTGACCAGGGCGTTTATCTCAACACACCTGGTCAGCTGGGGGCGGAGGGAGTGGGATTTGAACCCACGGAGCCCGGAGGCTCAACGGTTTTCGAGACCGTCCGATTCGGCCACTCTCGCATCCCTCCGGGCGGGCAGTGTAGTTGCGGTGCTGCCTTAGGAGCGGGGGGCTCGGCGGTCGGCGAAGAACCGGCGCAGAAGGCTGGCCGCCTCCTCTCCCCGGACACCGGGGACCACGGCCATCTCGTGGTTGAGGCGGGGATCGGCGGCCAGGTTGTAGAGGCTGCCGCAGGCGCCCGCCTTGGGGTCGGCGGCACCGAAGACGACGGTGCCGATCCGGGCCGCGAGGGCGGCGCCGGCGCACATCGGGCACGGCTCGAGTGTGGCGACCAGCACGCAGTCGTCGAGCCTCCAGCCGCCGATGGCCGTGGCCGCGTCCCGGAGCGCCAATAATTCGGCATGCGCGGTCGGATCTTTCGACAATTCGCGCTCATTGTGACGCCGAGCGATCACTTTGCCGTCAGATCGGGCCACCACCGCCCCCACCGGGACGTCAAAATGGGCAAGAGCCGCAAATGCCTCATCCAGCGCATAACCCATCAAATCGCCTAAACTGACGTTCACGGGCGCACGGTAGCAACCACTTCTTGGGTCGCATGGTCGACCATCGGTGGAGGGGGAGACGCGATCAAGCACTCACGATCGCCAGCGCACAAGGATTCGCCTCCCTCCCCGGCGAATGATGCCCTCGTTCGGCCTACGCCGGGCGGGGTTGGGGCCGTCCGGCGAGCCCGAGCATCCCAGCGGCGCAAGCGCTGGAACTTCTCGTTCTTCGTCTCTCTCATCGCCCTGGTGGCTGCCGGGGCTCTTGGCGCACCGGTCGGCTTCTCGCCCACACCGTCCTCCGACCTCGCCGCCGCCACCCGGGTCGAGACCGCCGAGCGCGCCGGCCGGTCGCACTCCCGGATGCTCTCCCGGCTGATGCAGGCCACCGAGTCGAGCCACATCCAGGCCCGCTCGGCCGCCGCCGCGGCGGAGAGCGCCGCCCTCGCAGCCGCCGCCACCACAACGGCGACCTCGGCCGTCGACCGTCCGATCGTGGCCCCGCCGAGCATCAGCCGCCCGGGCAAGGCGGCCAAGGCCCCGAAGGTGCTCCAGCCCACGCCGGGCCCCAAGGACGGCGGTGTCTGGTCCCTGGTGGTGGGGATCGACGACTATCCGGGCGAGGAAGCCGACCTCAGCGCCGGCAAGGCCGACGCCCGGGAGGTGGACGCCGCCCTGGCCGCCTACGGCGTCCCCGGCCAGCACCGGATCGTCCTCCTCGACGAGAAGGCCACGGCCGACAACATCCGGGCCGGATTGGCCTGGGTGGCGGGCCGGGCCAACTCCGAGGCCACGGTGGTCTTCTTCTACTCCGGCCATGTGCGCCAGGTGACGGGCGACGCCGACCGTGACGGCGAGGCCATCGACGAGGCTATCGTCGCCGCCGACGGCGAGGCCGTCTACGACGGCGAGGTCGCCGGCATCTTCCGCAACCTCGAGGCCAGGTCGGTGTGGCTGGGCATCGCCGGCTGCTACGGCGGCGGGTTCGACGACGCCGTCGCTCCCGGGCGGGTGCTCACCGCGGCGGCGACGGAGACCGACCTCGCCTACGAGAACTCGGCCCTCGGCCACAGCTACCTGGTGGAGTACATGGTCCGCCGGGCGATGCTCCAGGGGCGGGCCGCCGGGTCCGTGCAGGAGTCGTTCTCCTGGGCCCAGGCGCAGATCGCCAAGGACTACCCGAACCGCCAGCCGGTGATGGTCGACAAGGCCCGGTCGCCGATGGTGCTCGGATCGCGGAACCAGCCCCAGCCGACGCAGAGCGCCAGCGAAACCCCTTCGCCGCCGCCCTCGGACGCCCAGCCGGCACCGAGCGAGGAACCGGCCGCTCCCCCGAAGGCTCCGTCCGAACCCGGTGAAGGGGCGGGGGCCTGCGCCCAGGTCCTCGGGGTGAGCGTCTGCTCCACGGGCAACTCGTCCCAGCGCACCGACTACAGGACGGGGTGGCGCCGGGCCGTCTAGTGGCCGGGCCACGACAACCCGGGCGCCCCCGCCCACGCAGCGGAGAGCGTGGGATTTGAACCCACGGAGGGTTGCCCCTCACACGCTTTCCAAGCGTGCCGGTTCGGCCGCTCCCGCAGCTCTCCGAGGGGCCACATGCTAGCGGCCGCCCGCTAGCATGCCCCTGGACCGTGCTAGGCGGGGAGTTCGTGGTGCCCTGTACCCCAAATCCACGTAAGGGGGGCTGAATTCCCGCCCGAGGCTAGAGATGGTCCCAGGAGTTCGGCCCGCACGCAGCGTCGATGGCCGGGTCCTGCGCAACGGGGTCCCGCGAATCGAGTCAGGTCCGGGAGGAAGCAGCTCTCAGCGGATTGCCCCGTGTGCCGCAGGGTCGCCTGGCCTGAGCGAGCGACGGTGTTGGTGCCTGGGACCCCCGAGTCGACGGCGGGTGCACGGTCTTTTTTCGTGGCCGCGCTGTCACAGCGCCGCCGTAAGGTGGGGGGCGATGGCCTTCCAGTCGCTGTACCGCAAGCACCGGCCGCAGACCTTCGCCGAACTGGTCGGCCAGGAGGCGGTCACCAACGCCCTGCGCAATGCCGTCCGGGAAAGCCGGGTCGGGCACGCCTACCTGTTCTCCGGCCCCCGGGGGACGGGGAAGACGACGACGGCCCGGCTCCTGGCCAAGGCGCTCAACTGCGCCGCCCGGGGCGAAGACGGCGAGCCCTGCAACGCCTGCCCGTCCTGCGTCGAGATCACCGCCGGCACGTCCCTCGACGTCCTCGAGCTCGACGCCGCATCGAACAACAAGGTCGACGAGATGCGGGCCCTGCTCGAGCGGGTGGCCTACCGCAGCGCCGGCGGCATGGCCAAGGTGTACATCGTCGACGAGGTCCACATGCTGAGCGGAGGAGCTGAGGCCGCCCTCCTCAAGACGCTCGAGGAACCCCCCGACCACGTCATCTTCGTCCTGGCCACCACCGACCCCCAGAAGGTGGCGGCCACCATCCGGTCCCGCACCCAGCACTTCGCCTTCTCCCTGCTCCCCACCGAGGTGCTCTCCGATCACCTGGCCACGGTGGCCACCCGGGAGGGGATCGACGCCGACCCCGCCATCCTCGCCGTCATCGCCCGGCGGGCCGGTGGGTCGGCCCGGGACGCCCTGTCCCTCCTCGACCAGGCGCTGGCCCACGGCGACGGCCGCCTGGTGCCCGACCAGGTGCGGTCGCTGCTCGGGGGCACCCCCTTCGCCGATCGCTCGGCCGTGGTCGAAGCCATGGCCGCCCGGGACGTCCCCGTTCTCCTCGGCCAGCTCGATGACCTGCTGGGAACGGGCATCGACGCCCGACAGCTGGCCGACGACCTGCTCCGTCACCTCCGGGAGGCCTTCCTCCTCGCCTCCAGCAAGGGCCGGGCCTCGCTCGAGGCCCCCGAGGAGGACCGGGCCCGGCTCCTGAGCCAGGCCGAGGCCCTGGG
>JBOGFO010000239.1:0-1905 GCA_050743445.1 Acidimicrobiia bacterium | reverse complement strand
TAGCGGGTGACGATGAACAGGGCGTAGTCGATGCCCACGCCGATGGCGATCATCATCACGGCCTGGTTGGAGAAGGACGGCATGTTGATGAAGTTGACGGCCAGGCCGACCAGGGCGATGCCGCTGGCGATGCCGAACATGGCGGTCATGAGGGGCAGGCCCATGGCCAGCACCGACCCGAAGGCGATGAGCAGGATGACCATGGCGGCGAGGAAGCCGAGGCCCTCGGAGCCGAACTCGACCATCTCCAGGAAGATGTCGCCGCCGAGCTCGACGCTCAGGCCGTCGCCGTCGAACTCCTCGGCCAGCGTCCGGGCGATCTCCCCGGCCTCCTGGTACTCGGTGGAGGTGCGGTCGGTGAAGTTCACCTCCGCGTAGGCGATGGTGGGATCGAGCTGGGAGATCTGGCGCTCGCCGCCCGCGTCGTAGGGGCTGACGATCTGGATGCCGTCGATCTCGGACGTGAACCGCCCGAACAGCTCGGTCATCTTGGCCTTGACCTCGGGGTCGTTCACCCCGGCCTCGGCCTGGAAGACGATCTGGCCGCCGAAGCCGCCGCGGTCGGCGAAGCCGTGCGACTCGAGGATGTCGACGGCCTCCTGGCTCTCAGTGCCGGGGAGGGAGAACTCGTCGAGGAACTCGCCGCCCGCCGCACCGTTGAGGCTGACGAGGGCGACGACGAGCAGGAACCAGGCGGCTACCACGCGGCGGCGCCGGCGGTAGGCGGAACGGGCGAGACGCTGAAGCACGGGGGGACCTCCCGGGGTAAATGGGACGCAATGCCGAGATTGAGGCTCTCCGTTGCTCTATCGGCATCCCGGGAGATATCTTGAGCGTAAAGTTACTTGGACCCGAAGAGGGCGAAAGCGATGAACAGCCGCGAAGCTCTCGTTGCCCAGGCCACGCTGGCCATCCGCCGCTACCAGACGGCCACCGACCGCTTCGACGAGGTCGCCGTCGGCCTGCTGGGCATCAACCGCACGGACGCCCGCTGCCTCGACATCCTCGACCAGCAGGGGCCCCTGAACGCCGGCGAGCTGGCCCGGGAGTGCGGGCTCACCACCGGGGCGATGACCACCCTCCTCGACCGCCTCGAGCGCCTCGGCTACCTGCGCCGGGTGGCGCACCCGACCGACCGGCGCCGGGTGGTGGTGGAGCTCACCGAGCTGACCCACGAGAAGATCGAGGAGATCTACGCCCCCATCGGTCAGGAGGGCGGCGAGCTCCTGGCCCGCCTGTCCGAGGGCCAGCTCGAGTTCCTGGCCCGGGTGATGACCGGCGCCCGGGAGCTGGTCGAGCGCCACACCGGGCGGGTGGAGGAGCTGGCCAAGCGCCCGCCCTCCCGCAGAGCGTGAGTGTGCCGGTGCCGCGGGCCTTACTCCCGACCGTCACTCCCCGCTGAATCCGTGAGTCTTACGCCGGGCCGGAGTCCTCCCGACGGCTCCCTGAGAGACCCAGGCTTCTCCGGACTTCGGCGGTACGGCGCCGTGAGACGGGAATCAGCTGGCGTCCTGGACCGTCGAGAACCAGCCAGAAACAACCCTTGAAATTGGGTTCGATCTCCTTCACGCGTCGGAGATTCACGAGGAAGTGGCGGTGCACCCGAAGGAACCCCTGCGTCCGGAGCCGTTCCTCGAGGAGGCCGAGGCCCCGCTCGGGCGCTCGGAGACGCCCGCGGTCGGTATCCAGCCAGACGTCGTTCTCGTCGGCCTCGGCGAAGCGGATCTCCTCGGTTGACAGGAGGATCATCCGGTGCGAGTTCGCCTCCAGGCCCACCAGCCGGCCCTGACGCGGGCCGCGGGCCGACCCGGTTGCCTCCGTCGTCAAGAGCTCGCCCTCGTCTTCGGAGGCGGCAGCACTCAGCAGGACGCCGACGACCCGCTGTTCCCTCACCGCCGGCCGGAA
>JBOGFO010000238.1:0-2700 GCA_050743445.1 Acidimicrobiia bacterium | reverse complement strand
TGCGGGCCAGACCCGGTTGCACGAGGCGCTCCCCGGCCGCCGCCCGCCCGTAGACGGCGAACCATTCACCCAGCTGGCCCATGGCGGCGTTGGCCCCGGCGGCGATCCGGGCCGCCCCGGCGGGGCTGAGCGGGAACCCGCCGGCGGCGTAGCGCCGGGCGTAGGCGGCGACGTCTTCGAAGGTCTTCGTCCCGAGGCGCTCGAGCAGGCTGAACCAGGCTGCGACCGCCCCGGGGACGGTGACGGTGAGGGGCCCCCGCACCGGCATGGCGTCACCGCCGGCCGCCGCCCGCGTCGCCTCCACGTTGGCCGCCGCCGGGGCCCGGCCGGAGCCGTCGTAGCCATGGAGGGCGCTGCCGTCCCAGACGAGGGCGAAGCAGTCCCCGCCGATGCCCGAGGTGTAGGGCGCCACCACGGCCAGGGTGACGGCGGCGGCCACGGCCCCGTCCACGGCGTTGCCCCCGTCGGCCAGCACGGCCAGCGCGGCGGCGGTGGCCAGGTGATGGGGCGTGGACACGGCGGCGTTGGGAAACCTCCGGGCCTCGGGCCAGAGCTCGTTGCCCGGCACCGCTCAGACCGGCTCGCCCACCCGGTGCAGCTCGGCCGTCAGATGCACCTGGAGGGGTTGGCCTTCGGCGGCCATGGCCACCTCGTAACGCAGCGCGTCGGCGCCGGTGCGGATGAACGTGCGGGTGAGTCCGGCGACGTCCTTGGCGCTGGTCGTCCGGCCGATCACGGTGGCCGTCAGCTCGATGCGGTCCTCCGCCACCGTTCCCTCCTGGATCTCGGTCACGCCGGTCGGGTGCGCCAGCACGACCTCCAGGCGCCCGTCGGGTCGGGGCCGCCAGTAGCCGGCCTCGGCGTGCAGCGGACGGCCGTCGTCGAGAGCCCACGTTCGCTGCGTGTAGGCCAGGAACGGTTTCCCGACCTCGCTGAAGCGGATCTCCTCGCCGTAGGCGAAGTCGGTGATCGTCGGGTAGACCCCCGTCCCCTCCCCGCGCCAGGTGCCGACCAGGTAGGCGATGGGATCGAGGTCGGGGTGCACCCCCGAGAATCTACGCCGCAGCTTCGAACGTACAGACCAGGGCGCAGCGCTCCTCGCCCTCGAGCATGCAGCGGGGCTGGACGATCCGCACCCGCTCGCCATACCAGTCGGCCGCGCCGGTCACGAACCCTTCGGCCAGGGCGCACAGGCGCCGGGTCGAGCGGTAGCCGAGGACGAGGTCGGCGTCGGGGCCGCTCTCGAGGACCTCGAGGTCGAGCGGACCGCCCTGGGCCCCCGCCGGCGGGCCGCCCGGGTGGAGCAGCTGGTTGAGCGTCAGGAGGAACGACTCGGCGCTGCGGTGGGGGGCGAAGATCATCGGGTAGCGCTCGGCCAGCAGCGGGACCGCCGCCCGGCCGAACCAGCGCAGGCGCTCCGGGGCGCTGGTCTCGATGTCGACGGGCAGGGCCTCGAGGATGAGGAAGAGCTCATCGTCGGGGTACCGGTCGAAGGGCAGGTAACCCGCCGAGCCGACATGGGCGAGCATGGCCGCCCACGCCTCCGGCCCGTAGCGGCGGATGACCGCCTCCTCGAGCAGGTTGAAGATGATGCCCGTCACGACCAGGCCTTTCGACGGGAGTTCGAGGCCTCCCTCCAGCCCGGCGCGCGTTTTGCCCCACCTCTCGGAGCTCAGAGGGGGCGAAGCCGGAACGAAAGAGCCGCTCGATTCCACGGCCCCGATACTAGGTAAGACTGGGCTTAAGTAAGTGGATTGACGCCGACGAGCTCGATGAGGTGCCCGTCCGGATCGGCCACGTAGGCCGTCCGCTGGCCCCACGGCTGGTCCGTCGGAGGGAGCACAGGCGAGGCGCCGCCGGCCACCAGCTCGGCATAGGCGGCATCGACATCGGGCACCTTGAAGCCGACCTCGAAGCCCGGCGCCCCGGCCGCGGGCGGCTCCAGCGGGCGTCCCAGGGTGATGGCCATGGCGTCGCGCTGGTAGAGGGCGAGCCGGGTCGTCCCGGTGTCGAGCTGGGCATAGGGGCCGGAGCGGTGCCCGAGGGGCAGGCCGAGGAGACCGGTCCAGAACCGGAGTGAGGCGTCGAGGTCGGCCACCACCAGGACGACGTAGTCGGGGGCGGAGAGCTCCACGGGACCATTCTGGCCAGTGGCGACGCGAACGGGCCGCTCCGCGGCCGATGGCGGGTTCTAGCCGCTTCGGGCCTGCAAGGCCTCGATGAGCTTGGGCATCACCTTGTGCACATCGCCCACGATGCCGAGGTCGGCGATGGCGAAGATGGCCGCCTCGGGGTCCTTGTTGATGGCGATGATGTTGTCGGAGCCCTTCATCCCCACCATGTGCTGGGTGGCGCCGGACACGCCGGCGGCGATGTACACCTTGGGCTTGACGGTCTTGCCGGTCTGGCCGACCTGGTGCGAGTAGGGCACCCAGCCGGCGTCGACGATGGCCCGGGTGGCCCCGGCCGCGCCCTTGAGCAGCTTGGCGAGCTCCTCGACCAGCTTGTAGTTCTCGGCGCCACCGAGCCCCCGGCCGCCGGAGACGACGACGGCGGCCTCCTCCAGCTTCGGGCCGACCTGCTCGGCCTCGTGGACCTGCAGGATCGTCACTTCGCCGGCGTGGCCGGTGTCGACCGTCTTGACCGGCACGACCTGGGCCGGGCCACCCCCGCCCGCCTCCGCGTTGAACGACTTCGGCC
>JBOGFO010000237.1:0-4565 GCA_050743445.1 Acidimicrobiia bacterium | reverse complement strand
GTCGCCTCCGCCGGCCACCGAGCGCCCTGGAGAACCTGGGGGCCACCCTTGCCGCCCTCGGCACCCAGCTCGAGCTGCACGAGACCGCTCGGGCCCGGCGCCGGTCCCGCCCCGTCAACTCCGCCATGGGGACGGACCCGGGGGCCTCGCTCGAGGTCGTCGTCCGGGTCCTCACCGCCGACGGCGAGCCGCTGCTCGTCTCCGAGCTCTGGCTGCCGGCGGGTTCGCCGCTGCGGCCGGCCGACGCCGGCGCGCTCCTGGGGTTGCCGCCCACCGACGCCGACGTCCAGGTGGTCGACGAGTCCGTCCTCCCCATGGTCGCCCCCGCCGACGTCTGCGCCGTCCTGCGCCTGCCCGGGGGATCGGCGGTGTTCTGCGTCGAGCAGGTCGTGTCCCTGGCCGGGCGGGTCGCCGGCTGGCACCGGGTCCTCGTCCGGCCGGAGCGCTACCGGTGCGTGGTCCGCTGGGATCCGAACCCGGGGACTTGATCTCCCTCGTCTCAGCCAGGGCGTTGCGCGAGGGCGGCGACGTCGACGGCCACCGTGGCGGGCCAGTCGACAGTGATGGCGGCGCCTTGGGCGTAGGGGTGGTAGGTGCCGTCGTCGCTGAGTCTCAGGGCGGTGATCTCGCCGGCGGGGTCGACGATCCAGTAAGCGGGGATGCCGGCGTCGGCGTAGACGGAGCGTTTGGTGATGGTGTCGTGCGTGCGGGAGCCGGCGGAGACGATCTCGACCACCAGCAGGACAGGGAGCGCGAGTCGCTCGCTGCCGACGCTGCTCCACGGGAGGACAACCAGATCGGGTTGGACCCGCTGCTGGCCGGGCAGGTCGAGGTCGATGGGAGCGTCGAAGACCGCGTGGTCCGCCGGGGCGGCGTCTTCGAGGAGGCGTTGGAGCCGGGCTGAGATGAGCTGGTGGACGGGCCCGGGAGCCGGCGTCATCACGATGGCGCCTCCGACGAGCTCATAGCGACGGCCGTCGTCGGGCATGGCCTCGAGGTCAGCGAGGCTGAGCGTATTGCGAGCCACCATGGCCATGGCTCCATGGTACGGCTAACCGCTCACGCGACCAGCGGTGCGGCCGCCTGCACGCCCCCCTTTCGAGGACCTGCCGGCGCAGGTGGTCACCCGCTCGCCCGTTGACACCCGACGTGTTCGGCGGCGCGTGACCGGGCTCCGGCCTAGGGTGAGGCGTGGATGGAGGAGCGGGGAGACAGTGACCTTCAGGTCGGACAGTCGGTGCGCGCCCAGGTGTTCGGCTGGAAGGAGTCGCGGCGGTGGGAGCCGGGGTCACCGCTCCTCACCGATGTTTCCCTCCATGTGACCGGCACCCTGTCGTCCCGTGAGGGCAGGTTCGGCACCATCTGGTGTGTCGACGAGCACGACGTCGTCCCCGAGACCATCCGGCCGGACCCGCCTGCGCCCGGGCCGGCCTGGGATGAGCTCGTCGAGCGCTCCGATACTCCGTGGTCCAGACGGCTGCGGCGCCGCCAGGCCTGGTATCGCCACCACGAACTCGGACTGCCCGCCGGCCTCGGCGGGAGTCCTCCGCATCCGGTAGCCAGCATGCTGCCCGAGGAGGCGGTGGCGGCCGATCCGACGCTCAACTTCCTGAATGATGACCAGATCTACGGGGCCGCCGTCGATCGGCTCCAGGAGCCACGGGGCAAGGGGCTCGTGAAGCAGGATCGGCTCCTGCACAACCTGCTGTCCTCCCAGCCGATGTGCTTCAACCTCTTCGCCGCCCTCGACGACCTCCAGCTCCTCACCGCGCTACGCCAGGTGTTCGGCCTCTCCCCCACGGCCGTCAAGAAGCCACGGTTCGAGTGGGCCCCGGATCCCGAAGAGGATTTCCGCAGCGGGGCGGCGTTCGACTGCTTCATCGCCTACGACACCGCCAACGGCCCCGGATTCCTCGGCATCGAGACCAAGTACGCCGAGAACCTCAGCCGACAGAAACCGTCGACCGAGCCCGAGAAGTACGTCCGGCGCACGGAGCGGCCCGGATCGGGATTCAAGCCCGGGGCCGCCGGCCGGCTCGCCCGGCCCATCACCTACCAGCTCTGGTACAACACCATCCTCGCCCAGAGCCTCCGCAGACAGGGCGACTGGGCCGAAGGGATCGTGGCCATGGTCGCCGGCCGGGACGACCCCCACGCCGAGGGGGCAACCCAGGCGCTGCGGGCTGAGCTGGAGGAGCCGGATTCGATGGTGCGCCATGCCACCATCGAGGCGATCGTCGAGTCGGTCGGGGAATGCGCGTGGGCCGACCATTTCCGTCGGCGGTACCTGATGGACCCGCCGGCCGCGACCTGAGACCCCCGAGGCGAGGCCCGACTTCACCGCCCAGGGCTTCCGGGTCCTGCCCGCGGTCGGGGGCCGGCGCCGGCGGAGATGACCGGGGACCGGGCCCCCGAGAAGCTGCTACCCGCGGCTCCGAACCGACCGTCGAATCCTCATTCGGCCGGAAGCCAGTCGATGTCGATGACCGGGGCACTCGCCCGACCGACCACCTTGACCATCCCCAGGTCGGAGGACTCGACTATGCCCAGCGTCCGCCGTTCGGCCGCGTCCTTCACCAACAGGCGGTCACCGGCGGGCGACCACACCACCGGTCGCCACCCTCGAAGCACGGAACGGGCCGCGGTTGCGGGATCGATGAACAGCGTCCCCTGATCATCGGCGACCGCGATCCATGCCTTGCCCCAGGTCACCACGCCCGGAGTCCCGTCCAGACCGATCTCCTCCGCCGTTCCGTCCGGGCCGACAACGACGAGGGCGGGTGGCCGTCCGGGAGGGGTACCAGGGGGAAACTCCTCGGCCTGATCGGGTCCTTGGCGGACGACCCCAAGTTCACC
Source organism: Acidimicrobiia bacterium (assembly GCA_050743445.1). Lineage (GTDB taxonomy): Bacteria > Actinomycetota > Acidimicrobiia > IMCC26256 > BP-133 > CAWBJP01. The sequence continues at coordinate 1,709 of JBOGFO010000237.1, read as the reverse complement.
GCTCTGGCTCCAGGCGACACTGACCAGAGGCCCGTCGCCCGCCCGGGTTCGGTACAAGGTTTTTCCGGCCTGGGTGGCGGGATCCCAGACCCGGACCTCGTCCACGAGCGCATCGCTGCTGCGGTCGACCCAGGTGTAGGCCAACCGGCAATCTGTGCCGACCGCGGGGCTGAAGCCGGGAGTGAGCCCGAGTCCTTCGAGGGGCTGGAATCTTCGCCCATCTAGTTTCTGAATGTGGTCTCCGAACCCGACCTCAGCCTGGCCCGCGGCCACCACCAGCTGCCCTTCGCAAGCGCCGACGGCGCTGACTCGATTGGCCTCGGCCAGAAGCCGCAGGTCGGCCTCCGAGAAGCGCAACTCGAACAACCGGTTGTCGTTCGAGGTCTCCCCGCCGACGATGGCGTAGAACCGGCCATCCAGCTCGGCGCCCGACTCCGACTCGAACCGGGGTGGAGCGGTGGGGGCTGGTTTCGCCTCGGTGTCCGGCGCTCCACCCGACGAGTCGGCTTGGCAACCCGCAGCCATCGCGGCGAGGAGAACCGAGACGAGGGCTGCACCACCTCGCATCAGAACCTCAGCATCCGGTCGGGTTGGCGCAGAAGTGCTCCACCGAAGCGGAATAGTAGAAGTGGGAAGGGTCAACCAGCATCGAATCTGGGAACTCGAACAGCACCTCAGCCACTGAGCCCTGGAAGTCGGCGGACCCGTTCCACCGTCGGCACGTCGGCCGGCAGCCGTGCTCCCACCAGGCCGCGGCTTGGTTGCGGCCGAAGCGGTTGTCGTTGTAGAGCGCCAGCGGCGAACCCTTCAGCTTCTCGGTGGAGTTCTGCTGGATGGAGCCGTTGACCGAGACGGGTCCCTTGCCCACCTGGAAGCCGAGCGCGACCGTGTGGTCGGCCGGGGTCCTGCCCTCTCGCCACACCTGGCCGATCTTGAACGTGGCGTGCTCGTTGCGGTAGGCGACGACCGGGCCGCTCACACTGATGCGAGACCCGTTCTGGGCGTCAACCCCGCCGGTGGCACAGACGAGCCACTGCTGGATGACCTGGCCGTCGATCCGCTGCGCCCGGCGCTGCGAGTAAGGGAAGTAACGGAAATGGACGAACTCGTTCCCGTCCTGGTCGAGCATCTCCCAGAACGTGTGCCGCTCGAAGTCTTCACGTTCTCGGTCGTTCAAGCATGAGAACGGCGCTGCCCTCATCGAAGTGACGCCCTACGTTCAGCCGCATTCTTCCGGTACGTCGACCTGCTGAGCACCCGACCCTTGGCGTTCACAATCGTCTTCTCGACCTCCATCACTGCGTTCGCCCGGTTGGAGCCGCCCAGCTCGTAGCTCACCTTCGTGTAGCGGTCGACGAGGTCGGCGTCGATGCCGGGCGGTCCCAGCGGTCGACGATCACCGGGACCATACGGACCGGGTACGTCAGGAACTCGGAGACCGACCCGTCACACCTGGGGCATACTCCACGACCGGACACTTCTGGGAGGAGGACGGGCCGGGCGTGCTGCACATCCACCGGGCGGAGCGGGCGGACGGGCTGGTCGAGGCCCTCGGCGATGTGGTGGCCAAGCCCTTGGACGACCCGATGCAGACGGAGATCGTGTCCGTCCCCACCCGGGGCATCGAACGGTGGCTGACCCAGCGGCTCTCGGCCCGGCTGGGCGCCGCCCCGGGGCGGGCCGACGGCGTGTGCGCCAACATCGACTTC
>JBOGFO010000236.1:0-4044 GCA_050743445.1 Acidimicrobiia bacterium | reverse complement strand
ACCCCGGCGTCTCCGCGTCGAAGGTCAGCCGTAGGGGCGGACCCGGACGCCCTTGGCGGCCAGGTCCCGGGCGTAGGCGTTGAACTCGGCGACGACGGCCTCGACGCTGCGGCCCCGGGTGAGCTGGCGGAGCTGCAGGGAGGTGGTGACCCAGCCGTAGGCGGCGGCGCCGTGGGCCCAGACCTCCCGGCGCTCCACGGCCGGGCTGTAGGGGGCGTAGGTGATCTCCACCGCCCACACCAGCTCGGCCCCTCCGGCCTTGACCCGCTCGAAGCGCAGCTCGTCGTGCCACACCGTCCCGTAGGCGGGCGGCGCCACCGATTCGAGCCAGGCGGCCAGGTCGGTCGCCCCGGTGGCGGGCGTGGCGGTCGTGGCGGCGCGGCGGCCGGCGAAGCGGGTGAAGGTCCGGGTCTCCCCGTCCTCCATGATCGACTCGGTGCCGGCGGCGGACAGGTCGAGGTCGAGCCCGCTGTGCACCAGCGCCGCACCGAGCCACATGGCCTGGAGCGCGTAGGGGGTGCGGTCGAAGATCAGGGCGTGGCCGCCGGGCGCCAGGCAGTCGACCAGGCCCGCCAGCGCGGGCGAAGTGAACTTCTGGGCCGGGCCCTCCACGCCGGCCACCGAGGAGAACGGATCTCCGGATGCGAGGTCCTGCGGGTAGACGCCGCCGTCGCCCAACGCCGTCACCGCCACCAGCTGGTCGAAGTCACCGCCGGCGGAGTCGGACCCGGCAGCGGTGAGATCGCCGGCCTGGAAGGAGACGTTGCCCAACCCCAGGCGGCGGGCGAGCTCCCGGGCGCAGTCCAGGGCCTCGGGGACGGTGTCGAGGCCCACGACCTCGGCGTGGGGAAGGGCGAGGGCGTAGGCGCACGTGAGCACCCCGGGCCCGCAGCCGACGTCGAGGAGGCGCGTGGCCGGCGGGTGCTGTACCGCCCACCACCGCAGCCACGGATGGGCGATCGCCACCGGACGGGCGGCATACTGGGCCAGGGCCGTGTCCAGGTCCCGGTAAAGGAGGGCGTAGCGCTCCGGGGTGGCGTCCTCGGTCTCGGCGAAGCGCCGGGACCATTCCGGGTCGCCGGCGAGGAGCCGCCGGTAGGCGCCGCCCTCGGGTCGGGTGGGCAGGCCGGCGCGGCGCAGGTAGTCGTTGGCGAAGGCCAGCCCGCCGTCCTGGTCCCGCTTGCGCCGCGCCTGCTTTCCCATGCGGCCCTCAGCGCTTGCGACGCCGGAGCCAGACGGCGGCGCCGGTGAGCAGCGCCCCGCCGGGCACCACGCCGACGGCACCGATGGCGATCTGCCGGCGGCGGCTCCCGGTCAGGGAGAGGCGGCGCAGGTCGGGGTCGATACCGGGGATGGCCACCAGGTCCTCCTCGCCCGCCAGCCAGTTGAGCCCGTTGGCGAACAGGCGCTGGTTGGCCAGCATCCCGAGAAAGGCGTCGGTGGCCCACTGGGTGTCGGCATACACGAGCAGGCGGGTGCGCTCGACCCCGGGCCCTTCACCCGACACCCGGTCCTCGGCTCCGGGGACGACCTCGGAGCGGTCGGCCGCCCCGCCCAGCACCACGGGCCCGCCCCGGTCGCCCGAGTTGGGCTCGTAGGCGGCGATGCCGGGGGTGAGCTCCAGCCATGACGGCTCGCTCGACCGGAGGATCGGGCTCACGTCGAGGCCGGGATCGTCGCTGGCCACCGTGGTGACGCCGCTGGCGGTCACCATCTGGACGGCGTCGACATCCTTGTTGACGGGATGCTGGCTGGGGAAGTTGTTGACGATCAGGGTCGTCGGGTCACCCACCTCGCTGCGCTCCGGGTCGACGACGAGGCCGGGCAGGAGGCGCAGGCCCCAGGGTGTGGTGAGGGCGTCGAGGTTGGGCCCGTCGGGCTCCCGCAGGATCAGCATCTTCCCGGAGGCCCGCAGGAAGCCCTCGATCAGCGTCACCTCGCTGGGCAGCAGCTCGGCCCGGGGCCCCAGCAGCGCGATCACGGTGCACTCCGGCGGGATGGCCTGGGCCACGGTGAGGTCGAGGCGCCGGGCACCGAAGCCGTTGCGGTCCATGAGGACGAGGGCCTGGCTGAAGCCGCCGGGCTCCTGGGCGTCGAGCTCCTTCTCGCCGTGGCCGACCAGCGAGCACACCATCTGCGGTGCCCCCCGGGCGAGGCGCTGCAGGGCGCTGGCCACCAGGCCCTCCACCAGCGGAGCCACGATCTCCTTCTGCTCTCCGACCTCGACGGCCACCTCGCCGTTGTCGACGACCCCGAGACGGGACGCCTCTCCGGCGAACTTGCCGTAGTCGAGGACCCGGCCCTCGATCCGGCGGTTGACCCGCTCGATCTCGTCGAGGAGCACCCGGGCGTCGCGGGCTTCCCCGGACCCGTCGACGGCGAAGGCCGAGACCGTGGCCTTCCGGTCGACGTTGCGCAGCACCTCCTTGGTCTGGCGGGCCAGCGTGAACCGGCCGGTGGCGGTGAAGTCGACCCGAGCGCCGGCGGGGACCGGAACCAGGTTGACCGCCACCGCCGCCACCAGGGCGAGAGCCGGTATGGCCAGGGGCCGCAGCCCCGCCACCCGCCGGAAGCCCTGCCAGCCCGAGGCCACCACCAGGGCAGCGGCGGTGAAGGAGATGAAGTACAGGGCGTCGTCGACACCGGGGGCGCCCCGGGCGAACCCGTCGAGGTGGGGCTGGAAGGAGAAGCCCCGGACAGCTGAGAGGCCGTTCGCCAGCTGGCCCACCACCAACACGGCGAAGGATCCCAGGCCCGCCGCCACCGCGGTGGGGGTGAGCGCCGAGGCCATGGTGCCGACGGCGCAGAAGAGGCCGATCAGGAGGACGGCGCCGAGGTAGGAGGCGGCCATGGGCGGCCAGTCGGGCTGCCCCCAGGCGGCCAGGAAGGCCACGTAGACGAGGGTGGGGACGAGGAGGCTCACGAAGAGAACGACGGCCGCCAGCCATTTACCCACCACCAGGCCGCCGGTGGTGACGGGGCGGGCCAGGAGGATGTCGAGGTGGCGGCTGCGCCACTCCTCGGACAGCAGGCGGCTGGTGACGATGGGGACGGTGACGAGGAGCACGAAGGCCAGGTTGGGGAACCAGAAGCGCAGGGACGCCTCCCGGGTGCCGTCGGCCACCACGTAGAAGATCACGCCGGTGAGGGCGAGGAAGGCGACGGCCACGCCGTAGGTCCACGGCACCACCAGGTAGGAGCGCAGCTCGCGCCGCGCCACCCGCAGCGTCCCCGCCAGCGGACGGCTCACGAGCCGGCACCGTGCCCGGTGACGGCCGCCAGGAAGGCGGCTTCCAGGTCGTCGGGGGCGGGGGCGAGCTCCCGCAGGCGCCAGCCCCGCCCGCACACCTCGGCCGCGATGGCCTCCGCCACGGCCGGGCCGTCCACCCCCACGATCTCTCCGGGGACACCCCGAACCCCGATCTCTCCGGGGACACCCCGAACCCCGGGGTTGTCGTTCACGGTCCGCACGCCGGGAACGGCGAGCAGGGCGGCTCGCACCGAGGCGGCGTCCGCCCCGGAGACCACCACCCGCAGCCGGTTTCCCGCCGCCGCCCCCACGGCCCGCTCCAGGGCCACCCGGCCGGCGTCGATCACGACCACCCGGTCGCACACGGCCTGCACCTCGGGCAACAAGTGGCTGGAGAAGACGATGGCCGCCTTGTCCTTGAGCTCGGTCAGCAGGGCGCGTAGCGACACCATCTGGCGGGGATCGAGTCCCTCGGAGGGCTCGTCGAAGAGCAGGACGTCGGGCTGGTGGACGATGGCGCCGGCCAGGGCGACCCGCTGGCGCTGGCCCTTGGACAGGCGTCCCACCAGGCGCCCGGCGAGCTTCTCGGCCCCCGCCCGCTCCAGCGCCCGCTCGGCCGCCTCCCGGCGCTGGCGGCGCGGCAGGCCGGACAGGCCGGCCAGGTAGGTCACGTACTGGGTGGCGGTGTCGTCGGCGTAGAGCGGCGGATCCTCGGGGAGGTAGCAGATGCGGGCCCGGGCGGCGGGGGCGCGGGCCGGGTCGGCGCCGTCCAGGTCGACCGTGCCTTCGTGGCC
>JBOGFO010000235.1:0-4916 GCA_050743445.1 Acidimicrobiia bacterium | reverse complement strand
CGACCGTCGCCGGTTCATTCCGAGAGCTCCTTTCGCAACGCCGCCAGGGCCTCTTCGAGGGCCTCCACCCGCGCCTCCAGAGCGGCCAGGCGATCAGGGGATGGCGAAGCGGCCGCCCGGGGCCGTTCGACGTCGACGGCGGCCACCGCCGCCTCATCCGGGGGACCGGACAGGAGGTGGGCGTAGCGGGCCTCCTTCTGGCCGGGCTGGCGCTCGAGCCGGATGACGAGGGGCTCGGGACGGGCGCCGAGGCGCTCCAGTGCCTCCTCCACCTCACCCAGGCTGGCGAAGGGGTGCATCCGCTCCGTCCGGGTGCGCAGCTCGCCTACCGTCTGGGGCCCCCGCAGGCCGAGCACGGCCAGGAGGGCGACCTCGCCCCGGTCGATCTCGAGGGTCTCGTCGAGGACGTGGCGGTGCTTGGGGCCCCGGCTGCCGGGGACGTGCAGCACGCGCGCCAGGCCTTTGGCCCGCAGGGCGCCCAGGGCGTGCATGACGATCGAATCGTCGTAGCTCACCACCGGGTTCCGGTTGGACAGCTGGTTGCAGGCGGACACCAGGGCGTTGTGGGTGAGGGGATAGGAGTCGGGGGTCGTCATCTGCTTCTCGACGAGGCAGCCGGCGACCCTGACCTCCTCGGGGCTGAGGGGCTCCATGAGGCGACGAGCTTAGGAGCCGGCGGGTAGGGGCCGCAGTAGGGTGGCGGCGATGGATCTGGTGACCCATGTGGTGCCCACCGGGCCGTCTCCCGAGCGGCTGTTCCTCCTCGTGCACGGCAAGGGCGCCGACGAGCACGACCTCGAGCCGCTCGTGTCCTACCTCGATCCCGACGGCCGCTTCCTGTTCGTGCTGCCCCGGGCGCCACTGCCGTTCCCGCCCGGCTTCATGTGGTACACGACCGACGGGATCCCCATGGGCGGGCCCGAGTTCGTCCCGTCGGTCGACGCCCTCGACGACGTCCTCGACGCCGCCTGCACCGAGCACGGCCTCGGCCGGTCCCAGGCCATCGTCGGCGGGTTCTCCCAGGGCGCGGCCTGCACCCTGGCGCTCGGCCTGCGCCGCAGCGCCCGGCCCCGTCCCGCCGGCGTCCTGGCCATGAGCGGCTTCCTGTGCGAGGACCCCGGGCTCGACTACGACCTCGCCACCGCCCCGCCCGTCCTCGTCCAGCACGGCTCGGCCGACCCGCTCATCCCGGTCAGCCGGGGCCGGGACGCGGCCCGGACCCTGGACGGAGCCGGTGCGCCGGTGGTCTACCGGGAGTACCCGATGGCCCACCAGGTGGCGGTGGAGAGCATGACCGACGCCGCCGGCTGGCTGGCCGGGGTCGTGGCCGGGGAGCGCCCCAGCGAGCCCTTCTCCGAACCGGAGGAGCCGGCGCCCGAGGACACCCTCGTCCCGGCGGTGGACACGGCCCGCTTCGAGGAGGAGGTCCTGCGCAGCCCGCTGCCGGTCATCGTCGACTTCTGGGCGCCGTGGTGCCAGCCGTGCCGGACGGTGGCGCCCATCGTGGAGCAGATCGCGGCCATGCGGGCCGGCTCCTACAAGGTGGTCAAGGTCAACATCGACGACGAGCCGTCGCTGGCCCAGACGTTCAACGTGCAGAGCATCCCCATGGTCGCCCTGTTCCGCAACGGCCGGATGGAGCGGATGTCGGTCGGCGCCAAGCCCCGTCCCGCGCTCGAAGCGGAGCTCGGGATGCTGGTGATCCCCTAGCGCGGGTGGTCTACAGCTGGTCCTCGTCGCGGCGGTTGGGGCCGTGGAGGCGGAGCCGCTTGTCGGGGCGGCCCACCAGGTAGCCGGCCACCGCGCCGAGCAGGGTCGAGACCACGATCACCCAGATGAGGCGGATGGACACCGTCCAGGCGATGAGGCGGATGCCCACCGGCTCGGCGTTCTGGAGCACGAAGGTGATGAGGACGAGCGCGATGGCGGTGAGGATGCCGGCCTTGATGACCCGGGCCCGGCGGGCCTCCTGCAGGCGCGCCAGGTCGGATTTGCTCGCCGCCAGCGCCTTCTTCGGGTCGACGGGCTCGATGACGGGTTCGTTGCTCTTCTCGACGACGGGGCCCTTCTCGGCCCTGGTCTCGACGACCGGGTCCTTCTCGGCCGGTCCGTCGATGTCGATGTCGCGCCGCTCCGGCTTCTTCGGCTCCGGCTTCTTCGGCGCCGGCGGGGGTGCGGTAGCCGCCGGCTTGGGCGCGGTCGCCGCCGGCGCCGTCTCGCTCCTGGATTGTGTCCGCCCGTTCGTCGCCACCGTAGGTCCTCCTGCGTTCGCCCTGATGGCGGCGTAGATACCCCGGTTCGGACCTGGAGAATCCTCCCAGGCGGGTCAGCGGATCCCGACGTGGCCCGGGGCGCCCTCGACGGTATGGCCGATGACGGCGGCGGCCGGTGTCCCGTGGCGCTGGAGCGCCCCGATGAGGGGGCCGGCCCGGGAGGGCTCGACGGCCAGCAGGAGGCCGCCCGAAGTCTGGGCGTCGGCCAGGAGGTGCTGCTCGCCTTCGGCGAGTCCGGACCAGTCGACGTCGGGGGACACGAAGGCATGGTTGCGGATGGTGCCGCCGGCGACCATGCCCAGGGCGATCAGCTCCCGCACGCCGGGGATGGCCGGCACCCGGGTGGCGTCGATGCGGGCCGCCAGACCCGACGCGACGAGCATCTCCCGGAGGTGGCCGAGGAGGCCGAAGCCGGTCACGTCGGTGGCGGCGTTGACGCCCACCTCCAGGGCGGCGTCGCGGGCCCCTTGGTTGAGGGTGGTCATCAGGTTGACGGCCTCGGCCAGGAGCGCCGGCGGGGCGGCATCGCGCTTGAGGGCGGTGGAGATCACTCCGAGCCCGAGCGGTTTCGTCAGGACCAGGGCGTCACCCGGGCGGGCGCCGGCGTTGGTCAGGACCCGGCGGGGATCGACCGTGCCCACCACGGCCATGCCGTACTTGGGCTCGGCGTCGTCGATGGAGTGGCCGCCGACCACCATGGCCCCGGCGGTCCGGGCCACCTCGGCGCCGCCGTCGAGGATCCGGGCCAGGAGCTCGAACGGCAGCCCTTCCCGGGGCCACCCGACGAGGTTGAGGGCCAGCAGCGGCTGGCCGCCCATGGCATAGACGTCGGAGAGGGCGTTGGTCGCCGCCACCCGGCCGAAGTCGAACGGGTCGTCGACGATGGGGGTGAAGAAGTCGGCGGTGAAGACCACGGCCAGGTCATCGCGCAGCCGGTAGACGGCGGCGTCGTCGGCGGTGTCGAGCCCGACGAGCAGGTTCGTGTCGGTCGAGGGACCGAACCCCCGCACCAACCCGAGCACCGTCCGCAGCTCGGCGGGCGACAGCTTGCAGGCGCAACCGGCGCCGTGGGAGAAGCGCGTCAGCCTGATGTCCGTGGAGTCGGCGGGAGAATCCAGCATGCGGCGGAAATCGTAGGCGCCCTAGGTTGTCTGAGAGACACCGAGGAGGACCGGTATGACGCGGATCGAGCGGGATTCCATGGGCGAGGTGGCCGTCCCCGACGAGGCGTACTGGGCGGCCCAGACCCAGCGGGCGGTGGACAACTTCCCCATCTCCGGGTTACGGCTCGAGCGCCGCATGATCTGGGCGCTGGCCACGATCAAGGGAGCGGCGGCCACCGTCAACGAGCGCCTCGGGCTCCTCGACCCCGAGCTGGCCAACGCCATCACCAAGGCGGCGGCCGAGGTGGCCGACGGCAGCCTCGACGACCACTTCCCGGTCGACGTGTACCAGACCGGCTCGGGCACGTCCTCCAACATGAACACCAACGAGGTGCTGGCCAACCGGGCCAAGGAGATCCTGGGCGACGACCGCACCTCCAAGCGGGTCCATCCCAACGACCACGTCAACGCCTCCCAGTCCTCCAACGACGTGTTCCCGTCCGCCATCCACCTCGGTGCCTACGCCGCCTGCAAGGAGGAGCTCGTCCCCGCCCTGGCCGAGCTGGCCGAGGCCCTGGAGGCCAAGGCCACCGAGTTCGCCCGGGTGGTGAAGGCGGGCCGCACCCACCTGATGGACGCCACGCCCGTCACCCTCGGCCAGGAGTTCGGCGGCTGGGCGGCCCAGGTCCGCCACAGCATCGAGCGGGTGGAGGCCACCTACCCCCGCCTGGCCGAGCTGCCGCTGGGAGGCACGGCGGTGGGCACCGGCATCAACGCCCCACCCGAGTTCGCCCCCGGGATCATCGAGCTCATCCGCCAGGCCAACCCGGCCCTCAGCGACCTGCGGGAAGCCCGCGACCACTTCGAGGCCCAGGGGGCGCGCGACGGGCTGGTGGAAGCGTCCGGGGCGCTGCGGACCATCGCCGCCTCCCTCTACAAGGTCAGCAACGACATCCGCTGGCTGTCGTCCGGCCCCCGGACGGGCCTGGCCGAGATCCGCCTCCCCGACCTCCAGCCCGGGAGCTCGATCATGCCCGGCAAGGTGAACCCGGTGGCGGCCGAGGCGGTGTGCCAGGTGTGCGCCCAGGTGGTCGGCAACGACGCCGCCGTCGCCTTCTCGGGCGCGGCCGGCAACCTGGAGCTGAACGTGATGCTGCCGGTGATGGCCCGCAACCTGCTGGAGTCGATCCGGCTCCTGGCCGCGGTGTCCCGGACCTTCGCCCGCACCTGTGTGACCGGGATCACGGCCGACGAGGAGCGCTGCCGGCGCAACGCCGAGCTGTCCCTGCCCATCGTCACCGCCCTCGTCCCCCTCCTCGGCTACGACGTCACCGCCGAGGTGTCCAAGCAGGCCATGAAGGAGAACAAGACGGCCCGTGAGGTCGTCCTGGAACGGGGCCTTCTCGACGAGGCCGCCGTCGACAAGGCGCTCGACGTCGAGGCCATGACCCGCGGTGGCCTGATCGAGGGGGTGGGCGGCGGCGGCTGAGCCGTTCCCACCCGAAGGCCGGAGCGATCTTGGCCCTGATAGGGCTCAAAT
>JBOGFO010000234.1:0-3519 GCA_050743445.1 Acidimicrobiia bacterium | reverse complement strand
CCGTCTCGGTGACCTGAGCGAGCTGGCCTTCGTCCCGGCGGAGTCGATCGACCTCGTGTTCAGCGGCGCCACCATGGACTACATCGAGGACCTGGGCCGGGTGCTGCGCTCGGTCCACCGGGTGCTGCGTCCCCAGGGGGCGTTCGTGTTCAGCCTGGAGCACCCGATCGCGCTGTGCCTGGAGACCACGGGCCCGGGCGGCCCTTCGCTCGTCCGCAGCTACAGCGACCCGGCCCCGGTCAAGGTCGAGCGCTACGGCGAGGCGTTCCTGGTCTACCCCCGGACGGTGGCCGAGGTCGTCACCACCCTGGGCCGGGCCGGATTCCGGGTCGAGGCCCTGGCCGAGCCGGCCGGACCCGACGCCCGGGTCCCGGCGGCCACGGTGTGGCGGACCCGCAAGGATGGGCGCTAGCCGATGAGCGGCCCCGTTCTGCCCGACGGCCTCGTGGCCGTGGTCAAGCGGGACTGCCCCACCTGCACCCTGGTCGCCCCGGTGCTCGCCGAACTGGCGGCCGGCGGAGACCCGCTCACCGTCTTCTGCCAGGACGACCCTTCGTTCCCGCCCGGTGTCACCGTGGTCGACGACACCGCCCTCGACGTGTCGGTCACCCTCGACCTCACCACCGTCCCCACCCTCATACGGGTGGAGGGGGGCGCGGAGGTGGACCGCACCGAAGGCTGGTTCCGGCCCGCCTGGGAGAAGCTCACGGGCCGCTCGCCGCTGGGGCCGGATCTCCCCGAGCACCGGCCGGGATGCGGCTCGCTCACCGTCGATCCCCTGGTGTCCGAGCGGCTCGCCGCCCGCGCCACCGGGCTCCATTCCCGGCGCCTCGAGCTGGCCGCCGCCGAGGACGAGGCCGAGGCCTTCTTCGAGCGGGGGTGGACCGACGGCCTGCCCGTAGTAGCGCCCACCCCGGCCCGGGTGCTGCGGATGCTGGAGGGGACGTCCCGTCCCGCCGGTGAGGTCGTCGCCCGGGTCCCGCCGTCGTTCCACGACTGCACGGTGGAGAAGGCGGCCGTGAACGCGGTGATGGCCGGGTGCCGGCCCGAGTACCTGCCCGTCGTCCTGGCCGCCCTGGAGGCGTCCTGCAACGACGCCTTCAACATGCACGGCCTGCTGTGCACGACGTGGTTCGCCGGACCGGTGATCATCGTCAACGGCCCCGTCGCCCGCCGGATCGGGATGAACTCGGGCGTCAACGCCCTCGGGCAGGGCAACCGGGCCAACGCCACCATCGGCCGGGCCCTCCAGCTCATCGTCCGCAACGTCGGTGAAGGCCGGCCCGGCGAGGTCGACCGGGCCACCCTCGGCAACCCCGGGAAGTACACCTTCTGCTTCGCCGAGGACGAGGCCGGCTCACCCTGGGAGCCGCTGTCCGTGGAGCGGGGCCTCCCAGAGGGCACCTCGGCGGTCACCCTCTTCGCCGGCTATGGACCCCACGCCGTGGCCGACCAGCAGTCGCGGACCCCGGAGTCCCTGGCCCGTTCCCTGGCCTGGGGTCTGGAGGCGATCTTCCACCCCAAGCTCGCCTTCTACACCGACGCCGTCGTCGTCGTCACCCCCGAGCACGCCCGGGTCTTCCGGGAGGGGGGATGGTCCAAGGCCCGGCTCCGGGAGGAGCTCCTGCGCCTGCTCACCAAACCCGGCGCCGAGATGGTGCGGGGGGCGCTGGGCTGCGCCGAGGGGATGCCGGAGTCCCTGGCCGAGGCCGACATCCCCAAGTTCACGCCCGACGGCCTGCTCTTCGTCCACGCCGGCGGCGGTGCCGGCCTCTTCTCCGCCGTCATCGGCGGCTGGGTGCGGGGCGAGATCGGGAGCACACCTGTGACGCAGGAGGTACGGACATGAATGTCGAGACCCCCCGGATCTACCTCGACCCGACCGCCGAGACCGCGCCGGTGGCCCGCTCGCTCGCCCCCCGGCCTTCCACCCTGGAGGGCAAGGTGGTGGGCCTGCTCGACATCTCCAAGCCCCGGGGCGACGTGTTCCTGGACCACCTGGAATCGCTCCTCACCGAACGGGGCCTGCGCACGCTGCGCTTCCGCAAACCGACCTTCACCAAGGTCGCCCCCGTGGATCTCCGCCACGAGATCGCCACCAAATGCGACGTGGTGGTGGAAGCGCTGGCTGACTGAGGCAGCTGTTCGTCGTGCAGTGTGCACGACATCGTCGACCTCGAGACACGCGGCATCCCCGGCGTGATGCTGGCCTCGGCCGAGTTCGTCGAGGCCGCCGAGGCGCAGGCCGTGGCGCTCGGCCTGTCGCCCGCCCGGGTGTTCGTCGCCCACCCGATCCAGGACCGCACCGACGACGAGATGCGGGCCCTGGCCGACACCGCTCTCCCCGAGGTCATCGCCCTCCTGACCCGCCAAGCTTGATTCCACCTGCGCCCAGGTCATAATCTGCGGACTTAGGACTCCCTAAGGTCAGCGCCGAAGGGATTCCTCACTCAAGTCCGGGGGGTAGCCGCGCAGATGTGGGTCTGCCTGTGCAAAGGCGTCAACGATCGTCAGATTCGCGCCGTCATCAACGCCGGTGCCCGTACCCCCGAGGAGATCGCCGACCGCTGCCGGGCCACAACCGGCTGCGGCGGCTGTCTGCCCGAGGTCTGCCGCCTCCTGGACGACTGTCTGGCCGCTCGGAACTACCTCTCTGAAGTCGAATGCGAACCTGTGGGGGTGGCTGCAGGGCAGACGTGAGCTGACCCCCCCGCGGAGTACGAACCCCGACATCGGGGTTTGTGTTCGCGCGTTCTGACACTGTTCGCTAGGATCGCCCCGAGGCGCTGACCGAGGGGGATCAGATGCAATCGAGCCCGGAAATCATCGAGCTCCTGAACGAGGTTCTGACCGCCGAGCTGACGGCGGTCAACCAGTACTTCATCCACTCGAAGATGCAGGACAACTGGGGCTACGCCCGCCTGGCCGCTCATGGCCGGGAGGAGTCCTTCGGGGAGATGAAGCACGCCGAGCAGCTCATCGAGCGGATCCTGTATCTCGAGGGCGTTCCCAACATGCAACGCCTGGCCACCGTCCGGGTGGGCGAGAACGTCACCGAGCAGCTCACGCTCGAGCTGGAGACCGAGAAGGACGCCATCGCCCGACTGGCGGGGGGGATCGAGCAGTGCCGGCGCACCGACGAGGGCACGCGCCTCCTGCTGGAGAGCATCCTCGCCTCCGAGGAGGACCATGCCGACTGGCTCGAGACCCAGCTGGACCTGATCAACAACCTCGGCGAAGGGCTCTACCTCAACACCCAGGTGCACGGCTAGGCTAGGCCGGTCGGAGCAACGTCTCGATCGGTCCGTCCGGGCCGCGCCGGACATACCACTCGTAGCCATAGACGGCGGCGAAGGACTCCTCCGGGAGGTGCAGGACACTGGCCGTCTCGGGGATCTGGCTGGCGTGCGCGGCCATGGCCCGCCGTTTGGTGGCCAGGGCGCGCCGGACGTCGATCGCGGTGGTGATCTCGACGGTGGCCATGCCCAGGTGGGTGCCGGCCAGGCCGAGCTCGCCGGC
>JBOGFO010000233.1:0-3872 GCA_050743445.1 Acidimicrobiia bacterium | reverse complement strand
CACGCTCAGGAAGACGATGGCGGCGAGGGTGGTCGGCAGGGCGAACCAGATGTCGGCGATGCGGGACACGAATCCGTCCCAGAACCTGCCGAAGAACCCCGCGATGCTGCCGAGGACGATCGCGATGACCACGTCGATGCCGATCACGAGCAGGCCGATGGTGAGCGACACCCGGGTGCCGTAGATGACGCGCGTGTAGTAGTCGCAGCCCTGGATGTCGAACCCGAACCAGTGGTCTCCGCTGGGCCGGCGCAGGCTGTCGGTCAGGTCGCAGGCCCGCGGGTCGGCCGAGGTGAACAGCCCGGGGGCGGCGGCCATGACCATGAACACGCACACGATGACCGCGGGCACGACGAAGAGAGGGTTGCGCCGGAGGATCCGCCAGGCGTCGGACCACAGTCCGGCAGCCCGCAGCGGGCTGTCGCCGGCCAGCTCGGCCCGGACCTCGGCTCCGGCGGCCTGGTCGACGATCGGGCCAGGATCAGCCATCAGTCATCAGCCGTCAGCCATACCGGATGCGGGGGTCGAGGACGGCGTAGAGGATGTCGACCACGAGGTTGGCGGCGATGAAGACGAGGACCAGCGCGGTGACGACGCCCACCACCACCGGGTAGTTCTGCGTGGAGACGCCGGCGAAGACGGCCTGGCCGACGCCGGGCAGGTTGAAGATCCCCTCGGTGACCACGGCGCCGGCCAGGAGCGAGCCGAGGTCGATGCCGAGGAAGGTGACGACGGGGATGAGTGAGTTGCGCAGGGCGTGGACCCCCACCACCCGCCGGGATGACAGCCCCTTGGCCCGGGCGGTGCGGACGTAGTCGGCCCGCATGGCCTCGGCCAGGCTGGCCCGGGTGAGGCGGGCCACGTAGCACAGCGACAGTGAGCCGAGGACCAGGCCCGGGAGGAGGTAGCTGCGCAGCCCCTCCCGGATGCCCGACACGGGGAACCACCCGAGCTCCACGCCGAGGAGGAGCTGGGCCGAGTACCCGAGCACGAAGACGGGCACGGCCACCACCACGGTCGTCGACACCAGGACGAGCGAGTCGATGAGCGACCGCCGCCGCAGCCCGGCCAGCAACCCGGCGAGCAGGCCGATGATGGTCTCGAAGACGAAGGCCACGATCCCCAGGCGCAGGGTCACCGGGAAGCGCTGGCGCATGATGTCGGCCACGGGCCGGCCCTGGAACGTCTCCCCGAAGTCTCCCCGCACGAGACCGGAGACGTACTTCCCGTACTGCACGAAGAGGGGGTCGTTCAGGTGGTAGCGCTCCCGCAGCTCGGCGTGGACGGCGGGCGCGATGGGCCGGTCACCGGCCAGGGCGTCGATGGGGTCGCCGGGGATGGCGTAGACCAGGGCGAAGATGAGGAACGTCGCCCCGAAGAAGACGGGCACGACCTGGAGGAGACGCCGGGCCAGGTACCGCCCCAGTCAGCCCACCACCCGCACGTCGGCCACCCGGATGCGGCTGAAGGGGTCGATGGTGACCCCGGCGGTGCGCTCGGAGTGCGCCGCCCGGGTCTTGCCGAACCACAGGGGCACCACCGGCATGTCGTCGAGGATGACGTCCTCCGCCGCCTGGTAGGCCGTGATCGAGTCGGTCAGCGTCGGCGCCCGGTTCCCCTGGGCGATGAGCTCATCGACCCGGGCGCTGACATAGCCCGTCCGGTTGGAGCTGCTGGTCGAGGTGTAGAGCGGCTCCAGGTAGCTCTGGGGGCTGGGGTAGTCCATCAGCCAGTTGAACAGGAAGGGGCCGGTCACCTCCCGGGCCTTGATCTTGGCCTTGAGCTCGGCCACCTGGAGGGTCTCGAAGACCACCTCGGTGATCCCCAGGTTCTTGCGCAGCTGGTTGGCGATGGCCTCCATGGGGACGTCGTTCTCCTGGTTGGCGGCGTACCACAGCCGCAGGGGACCGGAGAACCCTCCCGCCTGGGCCAGCAGCTGCTGGGCCCGGGGCACGTCGAGGGTGCAGGTCTTGCAGGCGTCGGGGCGGGACCCCGGGACCAGCGGGGCGATGACGGAGGCGGCCGGCTCCCGCGTCCCGCTGAAGATCTTGTCGATGATCGTCTCCCGGTCGATGGCCAGGGAGATGGCCTGGCGCAGCTCCTTCTTGGCGAAGGCCGGGTCGGTCATGGGGAACCCGAGGTAGTTGAAGGCGGAGCTGCGCCGCTCCACCAGGCGCCGGCCGAACTCGGCCCGCACGGCGTCGAGCTCGGCCTGGGGGATGCTGGTGGCGATGTCGAGGCCGCCGGCCTGCAGGTCCCGGAACCCGGTGTCGTCCGCCGTGTAGATCCGGAACTCGACGGCGTCGGCCGCGGCCGCCGTCCCGGCGTAGTCGGCGAAGCGCTTGACCCGGATCGCCTCGTCGTGACGCCAGGCGCCGTCCATCATGAACGGGCCGTTGCCGATGGGAGCCTGCTCGTAGGCCTTGATGTCGCCATAGGCGGCGGTGGGCATCGGATAGAAGGCCTGGTAGCCGAGCGTCAGCGGAAACTGGGTGAACGGCTCCGTGAGCCGAACGGTGAAGGTGGTGTCGTCCACCACGGCGAGGCCCGACATCTCCTCGGCCGACGGCGCCACCGGCGGGGTCGCGTCCGGGTCCCCCTGCAGGGCGTCGTAGCCCTCCACGTTGGCGAAGAAGAACGAGTTCTCGTTGCCGTTGGGGGCATAGGCGGCAAAGTTCCAGGCGTCGACGTAGGACCGGGCCGTCACCGTCTCGCCGTTGTGGAACTTCCACTCGCTCTTGAGCTTGATCGTCCACGTCTGCTGGTCGGTGGACTCGATGGACTCGGCCATGGCGTTGCGGGGCTCGGCCGTCTCGGGGTCGTAGTCGACCAGTCCGGTGAACAGGGCCGTGATCACCTGGCCCGAGTACACGGTGGTGCTGTTGGCCGGGAGCAGCCCGTCGGGCTCCTTGAGGGCGACGGAGGACTCACCGCCGCTGACCTCGCCGCCGGCCGCCTGCTCGCCGCTCCCGCTCCCCCCCGACGAGCAGGCGCCGGCCAGCAGAACGAGCCCGAAGAGGACTGAACCGACCTTGCGCCCCATCCCCGACCACCTTTTCTCACCCAGCCGAAACCACCCCGAACACTACGCCCCGACCCTGCCCAGGTGGCCGACCCCGGACGGTGATTCGTGACCTCCCGCCGTGGCCTGAGACCCTGGTCTCCCACCCCCGGAACAATCCGTAGCGCCGGACGGGTTCGAAGACGGCAGCTGTGGGGTACTCAGCGGTACGAAGCGGACAAAACGTCCGGGAGCGAGCGGGAGGCATGGTGATCGACGACGGGTTCCGGGCGAGTGGCACCTACGTGGACGTGGAGCTCACCGAGTACGAGCGGGAAGCGTTGGCCCGACTGGCGGCCGGTGTCGACGACCCCTGGCTGGCGAGCCAGCTGCTCGGCGGGATCCCGGCTCCGCCGAAGCGGACCTTCACCATCCCGACCTGCTGGGTGGCGATCGTGCTGCTCCTCACCGGAGCGGCCGTGGCGCTGGCCACCTTCTCCCGGTCGCCGTGGGCGACGATCGCCGGCCTCGTCGTCATGACCGCCGGTGCCGTGATGCTGCTCGGACCCCAGCTCCGGGCCAACAAGATGCGGCCGCTGGTCCGGCCCGTGCCGGAACGGGGTCAGTGGGCGCCGCGGTCGACGAGGAACTGGCTGAGGTAGCCGGGGAGCTCGAAGCCCTCCGCCTGGCACACCGGACGGAGGGCGGTCACGGTGGCCCACCCTTCCGCCACCAGAGCGGCGTCCGTTCCCGGCTCGAGCTCGGCGTCCATCTCCGACAGCCCGATCTTGGCGTAGCCCTCGCCCTTCTCGACCACGTTGAACTGCACCGCCCCGAAGGGGGCCAGGTGGGCCGCGCGCAGGCCGCGCAC
>JBOGFO010000232.1:0-7007 GCA_050743445.1 Acidimicrobiia bacterium | reverse complement strand
CTGGCGCCACGCCTCGTCGAGGCGGAGGTCGAGGCGGCCCTGGTGGAAACGCATGGGGTTACCGGCCACGGTGTGGTCGACGCCGAGCTCCACCCAGCCGTCCTTCAAGAAAGAGAGGTCGCCGTTGCCCCGGTGCTCGCCGGCGTGGGCCAGGATGCGCTCCACCGTGCCCCGGGGGTCGGCCAGCGCCGCCTCGTAGCGCAGCACCATGGAGTCGTCGAGGACGCCGAAGACGTCGAAGAGGAGGTTGTAGGTCAGCCACTGCAGGCCCGAGTTGGAGGGCCGGTAGACGGGCATGTACCCGTCGGCGACTTCCGGCTTCTTGACCTCTTTGGTCCAGGAGTAGGCGACCCCCCGGGCGTCGCGCACCAGGTGCACGACCCGCAGGTCGAGGCCGGGGACCCGGCGCAGCAGGTAGGCGGTGGAGGCGTGCTTGGAGGCGTCGATCACGACCTTGTCGCCCGACACCTCCCGGATGCCCCGGTAGAGGCGGGAGAGGACGTCGGTGTAGCGGGTCAGGGCGTCGGCCGCCCCGGGCCGCAGGCGGGGGGCGACCATGGCGGGGATGTAGCGGTTGCGGTCGATCTCGTGCTGGAGGGCGACCATCTCCGCCCCGTCGACGTGGTCCCAGCCCCCGAAGGCGGTCTTGCCCACCCGGGTCCAGAAGTCGCAGTCGGCGAAGGCGGCACCACAGCCGCAGAGCTGGTTCTCCACCAGGCCCCGCTGCCAGATGAACACGACCTCACCGGCCGAGCAGAAGCCCGGGATCTGGCCCAGGATGCGCTCCACCAGGGTCGAGCCGCTCCGGCCGAAACCCCCGATGTAGAGGACCTTGACAGGGGGGGCACCCCCCGCCCCGGGGACCGGCTCCACAGTGCTGTCGGGGACGCCCCGGGGCCGGGGGTTCATCGCGGGCGGACCAGGCCGTCGACCAGCTCCTCGAAGCGGCGGACGGCGGCGGCGATCTCGTCGCCCGAGAGGGCGGGCTGGAAGGCCTCGGGGTTGGCCAGGGCGGCGTCGAGAAGGGCGCCGAGCTCGTCCTCGGAACGGGCCAGGTGGATCTCGCCGATCTCGGCCATGCGGGCCGCGAAGCGGCACTGGTGGTCGTCGACGTGCTCACCGAGGCCGCTCTGGCGGGGAACCACGATGGGCACCCGGCCGAGGCGGCGGGCGTCCATGATGGTGGCCGGGCCGCCGTGGCAGACGATGGCCACCGAGCGCTCCATGGCCTCCACCATCTCGTCGTAGCGGACGTAGTCGCGCCACTCCATGTGGACGGGCGGGGCGGACGTGCCGCTCTGCACGAGGCACGGCGCGCCGTCGTTGCGGCCCGCCGCCATCCAGGCGTCGGCCCAGGCAACCAGCCGGTCGAAGGGGTGGTGGTCGGTGCCGACCGTGATGAACACGAGGTCACGTACTCGCACCTCAGCCCCTCCCGGTCCGCATCTTCCGGTCTCTTTCGGACCGGTGTGTCTTCGGCGCTCGCATCAGAAGAGCCTCCCCACGACCTGGCTCTTGGGGTAGAGCGGCTGCTGCTCGTCCCACTGGACCAGGAACAGGTCGGAGAACGGGTAACAGAGGCGGCCGGTCAGGGTGCGGGAGTCGATGCGGTCGTAGACCTCGAGGTAGACGGTCTTCATCCGCAGCACCTTGGCCATGAGGAAGAAGGGGAAGGCCACGCCGGCGCCGGTGGAGACGACCACGTCGGGCCGGTAGCTGCGCAGGACCTTCCAGGAAAGCCGCAGGTTGCGGAGCATGTTGGGGATGTTCCGGGTGGTCGGCTGGAAGGCCCACGTCGTCCGTTCCCCCGCCAGGAGGGAGAGCGCGTCGGGCTTGAGGAACGTGACCCACATGCGGTCATGCCGCTCCCACCAGGGCTTGAGCTGGTGAAGTTGGGCGAGGTGACCGCCTGAAGAGCCGACGAGCAGCGCTCTCATCGGGTTCATCATCGCTGGTGTCTCCTGGGGGGGAGTGGTTTTCCGGGGAGACGCGGCAGGGGACGGTCGCGACCGGCCCCTGTGACGCGCAGGTGAAGGTTCGACAAACACGGGTTCCGAACCTGTTTTGGCGGGGTCATCCCGGGCCTCCGATGAGCATCCGCCACTTGAGTGAGCAGAGGCGTCACTATCGATCAGGGCGGGCTGATGCGACGGGAGGCTGCATGGAAGTTCGCGCGGTCGTCCGCACCCTGGGGATGGCGGTCGCGGCGCTGGTCCTGTCGGGCGCGGCCTGTGGACGCGGGGCGCCCGCCGACCTGGCCTCTCCGGGCGTCGAGGAGATCGCCCCCGAGGAGATCGCCCCCGACCCCCCAGCCGCTCCCGTCCGGCCGCTCGACCCCGTGGTGGGCGACGTCATTCCCGCCGGCGCCGGCAGCGTGGCCGTCCTCGACGCCGAGCGCTTCGGCAGCGCCGGCCGGCTCTTCAATCCCCCGGCGGGCCGGGAGTACTACGCCGCCGAGGTGAAGGCCTGCTCCGGCCCCGAGGAGAAGGGCCTGACGTTCGCCCCCGACTTCTTCCTCCTCGAGATGGCCGACAAGACCATGGTCGACCCGGGCCTCCCGATCAAGCGCCCGTCGCTCCAAGCCGGGAAGGTGCCCGCCGGCGGGTGCGTCGCGGGTTGGGTCACCTTCACCATCCCCGAGGAGGCAGTGCCGGCCTCCGTCCTCTACGACGGCTCGGAACGCCTCAAATGGCGTATCCCGCCGCCGGCGAGCAAACCGTCGTAAGCGGCGAGCCGGTTCGCCAGCATCCTGTCGCCGAAGGCTACGAATTCGGCCCTGGGTCGCGCAGCGGTGTCCATCTCTCTGCAGGTGGCTGTTGCCTCTCGGCGCGACGACGGCGCGACGACACCAGGAAGAAATAGCCTATGAAAGCGGCAAGGCCCAGCAATCCCCAGGCCCGTGAGGGAAGGACTGATTCCAGGCCAACGCCGAGGGCGACCAAGAGAGCGGCGACGGCCCAGTCCCTCGGCTTCCACTCTCGCCATGATGGGTATGTGCGCAACCGGATCACGGCCTCTCGATGCTCGCGCCCAGATCTAGAGGGGACCATTGTCGCAGTCCGCCAGGAAGACGAGGAATCCTTTGCTCGTGACACCGCCCCACAGTGACATGGACTCGATTCCTGTGCTGGTGGAGCACCACGGGCTCGTCCTCGGCCCGAGATGAGGGCCGCCGCCGCCCGGTAGGCTCGGCGTCCATGAGCGATCCCTTCGCCGCCGTCGACGCCGTCGACCCCGCCCTGGCCGACGTGCTCCGCCGGGAGGTCACCCGGCAGAGCAGCACCATCCAGCTCATCGCCTCGGAGAACTTCACCTCTCCGGCCGTGCTGGCCGCCCAGGGAAGCGTGCTGACGAACAAGTACTCCGAGGGGTACCCCGGAAAGCGGTACTACGGCGGAAACCACGTGGTCGACGACGCCGAGGAGCTGGCCCGGCAGCGCGTGTGCGAGCTGTTCGGAGCGGATCACGCCAACGTCCAGCCCCACTCCGGGGCCAACGCCAACCTGGGCGCCTACCTGGCCCTGCTCGAGCCGGGCGACAAGGTGATGGGCATGCGCCTCGACCAGGGCGGCCACCTGACCCACGGCTCGCCGGTCAACTTCTCGGGCCGCCTCTACGAGTTCGTGGCCTACGGCATCGACCCCGAGACCGAGATGCTCGACTACGACGCCATCGCCCGCCTGGCCGCCGCCGAGCGGCCGAGGGCGATCATCGCCGGCGCCACCGCCTACCCCCGCATCATCGACTTCGACGCCTTCCGGGCCATCGCCGACGACGTCGGGGCGATGCTCATCGTGGACGCGGCCCACATCGCCGGCCTGATTGCCGGCCTGGCCCATCCCTCGCCGCTGCCTCTGGCCGACGTCGTCACGTTCACCACGCACAAGACCATGCGGGGGCCGCGGGGCGGGGCCATCCTGTGCCAGGAGCGCTACGCCAAGGCCATCGACAGGGCGGTCTTCCCGGGCATGCAGGGCGGGCCGCTCATGCACGTCATCGCGGCCAAGGCGGTGTGCTTCCGCGAGGCGGCCCAGCCCGAGTTCGCCGACTACGCCGCCGCCATCGTGCGCAACGCCCGGGCCCTGGCCGCCGCCCTGGCCGGCGAGGGGTTCCGCATCGTGTCGGGCGGTACCGACAACCACCTCATGCTCGTCGACCTGCGGCCCTTCGGAGTGACGGGCAAGGTGGCCCAGGAGGCCCTCGACCGCTCGGGGATCACGCTCAACAAGAACACGATCCCCGACGACCCCGAGTCGCCCTTCGTGACCAGTGGGCTGCGCATCGGCACGGCCGCCGTGACCACCGCCGGCATGGGTGAGGGCGAGATGACCGAGATCGCCTCCCTGATCACCCGGGTGCTGCGGCACATCGACGACGAATCCGTCACGGTGGAGGTGAAGGAGTCGGCCGCCCGCCTCTGCTCGAAGTTCACGCCGTACCCGGGCCTGGCTTGAGTTCCAGGATGCGTTCATCCGTCGGCCGCCATGAGGACCGACAAATGAACGCATGTATCGCTCTGGACCTCCCCTCCCTCCAGGATGCGTTCATCTGTCGGCCGCCATGGGGAGTGACGAATGAACGCATGTAGGGCCAGGGGCGCTACGGTCCCGGCCCGATGAGCGGCCGCAAGATCTTCGTCGCCGTCGCCTGGCCCTACGCCAACGGGCCGCGCCACATCGGCCACGTGGCCGGCTTCGGGGTGCCTTCGGACATCTTCGCCCGCTACCACCGGCTGGTGGGCAACGACGTGCTCATGGTGAGCGGCACCGACGAGCACGGCACCCCCATCACCGTCGAGGCCGAGAAGCAGGGGGTGACCCCCCAGGCCCTGGTGGACGGCAACAACGAGATCATCGTGGAGGACCTCCGCCGCCTCGGACTGTCCTACGACCTGTTCACCCGGACCACCACCGCCAACCACTACGCCGTCACGCAGGACATCTTCCGGCACCTGCACGAGCGGGGCTACATCATCGAGAAGACCCAGCTCGGAGCCTTCGCCGCCGGGACCGACCAGGCGCTACCCGACCGCTACATCCAGGGCACCTGCCCCCGCTGCGGCTACACCAAGGCCCGGGGTGACCAGTGCGACAACTGCGGCTCCCAGCTCGATCCGATCGACCTCATCGAGCCCCGCTCCACCATCGACGGCCGCCCGCCCGAGTTCCGGGAGACGGAGCACTTCTTCCTCGACCTGCCCGCCTTCGCCGGCGCCCTGGGTGAGTGGCTGGAGGCGAAGACCCACTGGCGGCCCAACGTGCGGCGCTTCTCGCTCAACTTCCTGGCCGACATCCGCCCCCGGGCCGTCACCCGCGACATCGAGTGGGGGATCCCCATCCCGCTCCCGGGCTACGGCGAAGAGTCGACCAAGCGGATCTACGTGTGGTTCGACGCCGTCATCGGCTACCTGTCGGCCAGCATCGAATGGGCCCGCATGTCCGGGGACCCCGACGCCTGGCAGCGGTGGTGGCTCGACCCCGAGACGCTCCACTACTACTTCATGGGAAAGGACAACATCGTCTTCCACTCCATCATCTGGCCGGCCCAGCTGCTGGGCTACGGCCCCTGGGGCGAGACGGGCAGGACCCTCGAGCTCCCGCACGAGATCGTCTCCTCCGAGTTCCTCACCATGGAGGGGGAGAAGTTCTCGTCGTCGCGGGGCGTCGTCATCTACGTGCGGGACTTCCTCGACCGCTACTCGGCCGACTCCCTGCGCTACTACCTGACCGCCGCCGGCCCCGAAGCCCAGGATACCAACTTCACGTGGTCGGAGTTCGTGCGCCGCAACAACGACGAGCTGGTGGCGACCTGGGGCAACCTCGTCAACCGCTCCGTGTCGCTGGTCCACAAGCACTTCGGCGTGATGCCGGCGCCCGGCCCGTTCACGACCGAGGACGAGGAGGTGCGGGCCGCCACCGCCGCCGCCTTCGCCTCCGTGGGCGGCCTCATCGCCGCCGCCCGCTTCAAGGCCGCCATCGGCGAGTCGATGGCCCTGGCCGGTGTGGTCAACGCCTACGTCAGCCAGCAGGAGCCGTGGGCGCTGGTCAAGACGGACAAGGACCGGGCCGCCACGGTCCTCCATGTGGCCCTCTCGGCGGTGGCCGACCTGGCCGTGCTGTTCACGCCGTTCATGCCCCACTCGTCGGAGCGGGTCCGGGAGCTGCTCGGCCTGCCTCCGGGGCTGGGGCCCGAGCCGGTGGTGGACATGACCGGCACCGACGGCCAGCGGGTGCTCCACGCCCCGCCCCCGCAGGGCACGTGGGGGCCGGTCACGCTGGAGCCGGGGACGCCGGTCGGCCCGGCCCAGCCACTGTTCGCCAAGCTCGACCCGTCCATCGTGGACGAGGAGGTCGCTCGCCTGGAGAAGGGAGCCGGCGGGAACCAGGAGGGTCCGGCCGGCGACTAGGTGAGCGGTGCAGTGCTAACGAGCCGGGCGATCCCGCCAAGGGCCTTGAAATCTGAAGCGGGGCGCCCGGCTCCTACTTCGTTGCTAGTCCCCGCAGGTGCATTCGGGGTGGCACTTGTTGTCCTTGGTGCATTTGCAGTTCTCGCCGCAGTTGCAGCCCGCGGCGCAATGGCATGAGGCCATCGGTCACCTCCTCGTAGCGGTCTTCGGTGCCGGTGACCCGGCACGGTCCTGGGGGATCTTGGGCCCGCAGCACTGACAGGGCTGCGGGCACTGGCAGGTGAGCGCGCTCTCGACACCGGCCAGGTGAGCGGCCCGCCACAGGCCGGAGCACAGGAAGCCGATGGGCACCAGGTGCACGAGCACCGTGCTCAGGGTGCCGGCCGGGTCGTTGAGGTGCAGCACGTGGATGTCGATGCCCTCGGTGAACAGGGCGCCGGCTCCGGCGGCGAGGCCGAGGAAGGCCGTCCCCCGGGCGGAGAGGAGCGCCGCGCCGCCACCGGCCGCCAGCCCCACGGCGGCGAGGGCGCCGGCCAGCACGAGGATCCCCAGGCGGACGAGCAGCGAGCCGGGCGCGTCGGCCATCCCCAGCGGGACGAGG
>JBOGFO010000231.1:0-3205 GCA_050743445.1 Acidimicrobiia bacterium | reverse complement strand
GAGCAGCCCCGCACCCTCCCCACGCCCGCCGCCGGCGCCGGGCTGGTGCCCGCCGGCCGGGAGCACCTCCGGCCGCTCCTGATCCGCTACGCCGAGGAGAACGACTTCCCCGCCGACCTGGTCATGGCTCAGGCCTGGAAGGAGTCGAGCTGGCGGTCCGGCGCCGTGTCCGAGGACGGCGCCGCCGGGGTCATGCAATTGATGCCCATCGCCGTCGAGCACGTATGTAAGAAATTGCTCAAGCTCAAGCACAATCTGGACCCGTACGACCCGGTGGCCAACATCCGCATGGGCACCCGATACATGCGCTCATTGGTGGATCGCTTCGGTGGCGATTACCGCCAGGCGCTCATGGCCTACAACCAGGGCGTCACGTCGCTCCTGGCCAACGGCCCGTTCGCCGAGGCCAGGGCCTACGCCGACACCGTGCTCGCACTCCGCTCGCAGTTCCAGCCGGCATGAGCCGCCGTCCGGAATCGAGCCGACCGACCAGTCCCCGGCCGGCACCACACGGTCCGGCGGCGGGCAAGATCTGGCACCCCTGCCTGGGTCCCAGGGTCCCGCCGGGCCCGCCGGCCGGGAGGGCGAAGAACTAGGTGCGGGCCGCCACCGCGTTGACCGTCGTGGCGTAGGCCGGCGGGATCTGGCCGACCAGGTCGGCCAGGGTGCGGGACTCGAGCTCTGCCCGCCACGCGGCCTCGGCCTCGTGCATCGCCCGCGTCACCGTGCACGCCAGCCGGAACTCTTTCGCCGGCAGATTGCCGAGCGTGCCCTTCCGGCGGATCTCGGTGCAGCGGAAGGCGGGCTGGGACCCTTCGACCGCCGCCACGATGTCCCACAGCGTGATGGCCGAAGGGGAGCGGGCGAGGCGGTACCCGCCCCCCTTCCCGGGAGCCGATTCGATGACGCCGGCCCGGCGGAGCGCCTGGAGGTGCTTCTGCAGGTAGGCCGTGGGCACGCCGTGCATCTCGGCCAGGCGGCCGCCCGGGAGGGCGGTCCCGTCCGGAAGTACGGCCAGCACGCACATGCAGTGCAGCGACCACTCGACCCCGTCGGACAGCTTCATGGGCAGGAAGCTATGCGTTGGCGCACTCGCTGGGCGTGGGCGCCGGGCGGAGCAGCGGTTGCGGGCTCGGGGCGAAACCGAGGATGTAGAAAGAGAGCGGCTGGTCCGTCTGGTTGCTGGCCTCGTGCACCATGTCGGCCATCTCCAGGGTGCCGCCCCCGGCGGGGACCTCGAGCACCTCGCAGTGCCCGCCGTGGGCGATCTTGACCGTCGCCTGGCTCTGGTTCACGGCCACGAAGACGGGAGCGGAATGGGCGTGCCACGGCCCGGCGCTGCGGCCCGGCTCCGCCCGGACGATCCCGACGTAGACATCGGAGGTGCCGGTGGCGCGCGTCTGCATCGGCGTGTCGATGACGGACGTGTGGAGGATCGTGGTGGTGACGCCCTGCTCGCTCGGAGCGGGACAGCCCGGAGCAGCTGAGCCGGCCACGGATCCCTTCGGGGTCAACGAGGTGAGGTGCAGGACGAGCGGGGCCGAGCCGGTGTTGCTGATGGCGCTGACCGAGTCGCCGGACTCGATCGCCCCGGCCCCGCCCTCGACCACCCTCTCGCCGCAACCGGCGCCGCCGGCCAGCGCGAGCGTGGCATTCCCGGCGTCGACGCTCACGACCAGCGTGCCCGGCCGGGTCAGCGACCCCGTCGTCCCGCCGGGAGCGATGCGGACCTCGGAGAACTGGATCTCGACCGGCCCGGACGTGTCGACGGTGAGCGGGTCGTCCGTCGTCGTCTTGCTGATCACCGAGAAGTCCGCCCCCGGTCCGATCGGGATCCTGACCTCGGACCCGCCGGCCACGGTGGTCGCCGTTTGGGCCAGCAGCGCCAGCCCGGACATGATCCCGACCATCTTCAGCACCTTCATCACACAGCCTCCCCTGGTCGCGCGACGTAGTAGTTCAGGATGTTCTATATCTGGATATCTAACATCCAGTATTCGCCGTCGTCAAGCCCGCCGCCCGGACCGCCGGCCGGGGCCACGGAGGGCAGGTGCTAGGGGTGCGCCTCGACGACGAGTCGGGCGGGCATGGCCACCGGTCCGGGGGCGACCGGCACGGGCCGGGGGCCGGCAGTCAGTCGCCCCAGCACGGCGGGGTGGCGGGCTCCGGTGAGCGACGGGAGCGTGCCCGGGAGGCCGTGCACGGCCAGGAATCCGAGGGTGGCGAAGGCGTAAGCCTCCTTGGCCGCCGATGGCAGGCCGAGGTCGTCGACGGTCCGCAGCGCGGCGGGGGCGAGGCGGTCGGCGAGGGCGGCCATGAGCGTCGGGTTGGCGGTCCCGCCCCCGGAGGCGACCACGTCCATGACGGCATGCCGGCGGCAGGCGGCGGCCACCACTTCGGCCACGTGGGCGGTGAGGGTGGCGCACAGGTCGTCGCCGCCGGGTGGGGCGGGGACACAGGCGAGGGCGGCGTCGAGGTAGCCGAGGTGGAAGCGCTCCTTGCCGGTCGTCTTGGGCGGGGGCAGGGCGTAGTACGGGTCGTCGAGGAGGACGGCCAGGAGCGCCTCGTCCACCCGGCCCCGGCCCGCCCGGCGCCCGCCGGCGTCGTGGTTCTCGGAACCCTCCGAGAGGCGGGCGACGGCGGCGTCGAGGAGGGCGTTGGCCGGCCCGGCGTCGAAGGCGACCGGGTCGGCGCCCGGAGCCACCACGGTCAGGTTGGCGATGCCCCCCAGGTTGAGGGCCGCCCGGGGTTCGTCGCCGGGCCCGAGGAGCAGGACGTCGAAGAGCCCGACCAGGGGTGCCCCCTGCCCGCCGGCGGCCACATCGGCCGAGCGCAGGTCGGACAGCACGGCCGTCCCGGTGGCCTCGGCGATCCACGCCGGGTTGCCGATCTGGAAGGTGCCCTCGACGCGCCCGTCCTCCACCCAGTGGAAGACGGTCTGGCCGTGCGACACCACGAGGTCGGGGGTGACCTCGAGGACGGTGGCGGCGGCGGCGAACTCCCGCCCCACCAGGTTGTCCAGGCGGCACACGGCGTCGACGGTGGTGTCCGCCGGAGGCAGGACGGCGCCGAGGGCCGCCCGCAGGTCGGGGCTGTAGGCCACGGCGGCATCGCCCAGGGGCGTGAGCCGGAGCACTCCCCCGTCGAGGCGGAAGTTGGCGGCGGCCACGTCGATGCCGTCCATCGACGTGCCCGAGATCAGGCC
>JBOGFO010000230.1:0-6103 GCA_050743445.1 Acidimicrobiia bacterium | reverse complement strand
AACAGGACGAGACCCGAGAGGTAGCCGCCGACGTCACGGGCGAACTGCGCGGAGACCGCAGGCGGCACCGAGACGCCGAGGCGGTCGCGCAGGAGACGGGCGATGAGGACGCGACCGACGCGGCCGTTGCCATCGGCGAAGGGGTGGACGACCTCGAACTGGGCATGGACGACGGCGGCATGAGTGATGGGGTCGAGCACGTCCAGGTTGGCGAACGTGATGAGGTCGTCCATGAGGCGGCCAATCTCGCCGGCTGGTGGTGGGACGTAGGCGGCGGTCAGCGGGGTCGCACCACCGATCCATCCCTGGCGGTTGCGCCACCGGCCGATGTCGACGGCGTCGCGTTCGGAGTGGCGCATGAGGCGCTCATGCCACCGCCAGAGCGACCGGGCCGTCACGGAAGTGTGGTCTTCGAGCGCTTCGTCGATGACCGCGAGGTTGTCGGCGACCCACGCCGCGCTGCCGCCGATGCTCTCGTCCACAATCGCCACCGCCACCTCGTCCGGGTGGGCCTGGATCCCTTCGATTCGGCTGGAGGCGACACCTTCGGCGCGCAGCAGCAGCCTTGCCGCCACCTCGAGCCCACGGGAGGCCAGGTCGCCGACGCGCCGGACCGCGGCGGCGGCCCGCTCGGTCTGACGGACAGTCCGCTCACTCAACTCCGGCGTGAATCCAGCCAGGGTGTCGGGGATGAAGGCATGCACCGTCTTGTCGTTCCAGTCGACGGCGACGGTGCTGCCTCTCAAACCCGTACCTTTCGCAACTGCGGCTATTTCTCAAGGATAGCGATGATTCCTTGCGAAATTGTCAGGCGGAGTTGGCCGCCGCCCGCCGGCGCTGGAAGCAGCCGACCCGCCGTCGGTGACGGCCGC
Organism: Acidimicrobiia bacterium; assembly: GCA_050743445.1. Lineage (GTDB taxonomy): Bacteria > Actinomycetota > Acidimicrobiia > IMCC26256 > BP-133 > CAWBJP01. The sequence goes on along the minus strand of JBOGFO010000230.1, from coordinate 5,231 downwards.
ACCCGTCGTCTTCCTCGAAGCCAACGTCCGGGCCCCCTCGGGCGCCCCCGGACGGCCACGATGAGCGTGCCCGAGGCCAACGGGCTCCTCATCGGCTCGTCGAGCGTGCCCATGCCCAACGGGGTGGCCGGCGCCCGGGTCAACCCTTTCCTGGCGCTGCCCGGGCCCGACGCTCCCCTGCGCCTCACCTCCGACCCGACGAAGTCCCTGGTGCCGTTCTTCGGCCTGGCCGACGGCGTGTTCGACAACGTGGTCAACCACGCCACCACCGGATCGGAGGTCCAGGATCCCTTCGCCAACCACGAATCCATCACCGAGGCGCTGGAATCGGGACTGTCGTTCGTCGTCCCCAACCTGGAGCTGCTCCAGAAGCTGGCGCCCGGACTCCTCGACCAGCTGGGGGTGCAGTACCTGGTCGAGGGCGCCTTCTACTCGTCGCCCGGCGATCCCTGCTCCGCCCCGGGTCCGTCGAAGTTCAACGCCCTGGCCATCGCCGCCCCCAACGCCCTGTATCCGAGCAAGAGCGACGACCTGGTGGCCAGCGGCGAAACCGCCGTCGGCTCCCTCGGGACCGGCAGCTATGAGGCCGTCACCGGCGTCGTGAAGATGGTCCCCCACAACGGTTGCGGGCGGGAGAACGGCAAGGACTGGGCCATCACCTACGACATCCTGACCGACCCGCTCGATGCGACCGAGGCGGGTCACCGCCCTGGCCGAACAGACCCTGAGCATCCCCGGCGCCGGCGACTTCTCCACCTTCGCCATCCGGCCGCTCCTGCCCACGGGTGCGGCCGGGGTGCTCGAGTTCCTCGCCGCCGCCGTGCCGGCGGGGTCGGCGCTCACCCCCTGCAGGCCTTCAACCTCCTGAGCGGTGTGATGCCCGCCAGCACCTGAGAACCGCGCCTGCCGACTCGCCATCCGGGTCTTGTGTACATATCATTTTGCTAAGATGTATGCATGGCCAAGCGGACGACGATCGAAATCGATGAGGCGCTTCTGAGCCGAGCCAAACGGGCGCTGGGTTGTGCCACCACCCGGGCCACGGTGGAGGAGGCGCTGCGGCGTGCCGCCGACCAGGCCGAGGATGAACTGGCCGAGCGGGCCGATCGCCAGCGCAGGTATCTCACCAAGCTCTCCCGCCACGTCGATCCGGCGGTTCTCGACTCGGAGGACATGTGGCGGTAGACGGCTGGGTGCTCGACAAGAGCGCCGCGGTCCAGGCTGGCGATCCAGTGGTCGGTCCCCAGCTCGATGAACTGGCCGGGCGGCTCTACATCTGCCCCGTCGGCGAACTCGAGCAGCTCTACTCCGCCCGCTCCGCCCGCCACTACGACCAGCTTCAGGCCGAGCTCCGGTCGGGCTTCGATGTCCTCGCCGCCCCCTCCGACCTCCTGGACCGGGCGCTCGTGCTCCAACGGGACCTGGCCCACCATCACGGCATGTGGCACCGGATACCGATTCCCGACCTGCTCATCGCCGAGACGGCCCTCCACCACGGCCTGGGCGTCGTCCACGTCGACGGGGACTACGCCCGGATCGCCGAGGTGCGGCCCCTCACGGTCCGCCGTCTCGCCTGACCGCGCGGCCGTTCTTGGACGACAATGCACTGGTGCGACAGCGGCTTCTCGTCGGGGCGGTCGTGATCCTGCTCACCTCGCCGACGACGCTCCCCGCCTCGGGCCTGGAATCGGCGCCCGTCACCGGGGTCCGGATCGAGCGGACGGTCACCGCCGTCGTCACGGTTCATCCTGACGGGCGGGCCCCCGAGGTCTCGGAGCCGGAAGGATTCGAGCGCCGGCTCCAGCCCTTCGTCACCACCATCTCCGAGGGCCCCGTCCCCGTGGCGCCGGCGGCGGAGCCGGCCGGCGTCTTCGGCTGCAAGGGGCGGGGCCGCGAGCCGGGCTTCCGGGATCTCAGCGTCACGGCGGGGCCCGTGCGACTCGGTGCGGGCGACGGCGCCGGCGCCGTCTTTCACCTGTACTCAATGGCCGGGGGCCGCACCGTCGAGGGTCGCGACACCCTGCAGGTGATGGTGTGCATGGCCGGCGGCGCCCGGTCCGCTGACGGCCGGCGGCTGTTGCAGGCCGGGGTCGGAGCGGCCTACGACGACACGGACGTCACCCGCCTCATCGGCCGGCGGTGGCTCGACGCCGCCACGCCGCCCCGGGGCGAGGACGGGTACCTGTTCTTCGGCTCGGCGGAGGCCGGGGCCGACGGGTGGATGGAACAGGAGCCGGTCGGCTGGTTGGAGGGTTCGCCGGTGAGTCCGTTCGACAGCGACTTCTCCGACTATGCCCGCAACGCCGCCGTCGGCTGGTGGAAGCACCCGTGCGTCGACGACGGCCCCGTCTGCGGCCCGACCGACGGCAGCACGGTGTTCCAAGGCACACTGGCCGGCGCGCTGTGGGAGTTCTCCGACGACACCACCGCCGACCGCCGGTTCCGGGTGGTGCTCTTCATCGCCGAGGCGTGCATCAATCCCACCGCCTGCCCGTGAAGGGACGGCCGGAAGCCCGGAGGCGAGCACTCCGGGTTCCCGACGATTTTCCTCTATGAGGCCGTAAGGACAACCTTCAATGCGTCGGTCTTCGCCGCGTCGGCAAAGACGGCATAGGACTCGAGAATCTCGTCGCTCTTGAAGTTATGGGTACCGAACGGCCGACCATCCAGTCGTCCTTCAGAGACCAGCTTCAGGAGCCGAGGCGTCGAATGGGTGTCGACCAGCCCCGTTGTGATGGTGACGTTTCTGATCCACAGGGTCTCGAGATGCAGCGTCGCCGGATGACCATGAACTCCAATGTTTGCGACCCGGCCGCCCGGCCGCACAAGCTCGGTGCACAACTCGAAGGTTTCGGGAACCCCGACCGCTTCAATGGCGACGTCGGCGCCCATGCCGCCGGTCAGGGATTTCACCACCTCGACCGGGTCATCGGAGGAGCTGTTGATGGTGACGTCCGCCCCGAAGGTGGACCCGGCCTGTTCGAGACGGGAGTCGGCGATGTCGACGGCGACGACCTTGCTCGGGCCGAGGAACCGAGCCGTCATCATGGCCGCGAGGCCAACGGGGCCGGCACCGACGACCACGACGACGTCACCGGGGCGGACGTTGCCGTTCAGCACACCGACCTCGAAACCGGTGGGAAGGATGTCGGCGATGAACAGCACCTGTTCGTCGCTCAGCCCTTCCGGGACCGGGTACAGGCTGTTGTCGGCAAACGGGATTCGGGCCAACTCGGCCTGCACGCCGTCGATGAGATGACCGAGAATCCAGCCGCCACCCGAGACGCATTGCCCGTACATCGCTTGCCGGCAGAAGACGCAGCGTCCGCAGGCGGAGATACAGGAAATCAGCACGCGGTCGCCGGGCCGGAAATTCTCGACTCCGTTTCCCGCCTCCACCACCGTTCCGACCGCCTCATGGCCCAGGGTACGGCCCTCGGTCACCGTCGGTACGTCACCCTTCAGGATGTGCAGATCGGTTCCGCAGATCGTCGTCGTATCGATCTTCACGATGGCGTCGGTCGGCCGTTCGATCTTCGGGTCCGGTTTCGACTCCCAGTCCTTTTTTCCGGGTCCGTGATAGACGAGAGCTTTCATATGTCCGGCACCTCCTTCAATGTCCGGCCCGTCCTACACCCGGTCCCCGCAGCGGTCAAGGGAGCCCCTCGAAAGGCCCGGAGAACCTTCGGCCAACTGACCGGTCACCCGGCGTTGCAGCGCTGGTCCTTGGGGATCTGGAAATGCCACTGCTTCTCGGTGATGGCCTTGCGGCCGAGCTCGACGCCGAAGAAGTCGGCCACGACGCCGCTGGCGAGCATGTAGGAGACGTTGGCGGCGGTGCACGGCGGCGGTGCACGGCGCCGGCGACGGCAGGATGTGGAACGAGGTCACGTAGCCGTTGGAGAGGAACACGCTGGCCTTGACCCCGTCGTAGCCGAGGCCGAGGCTCAGCTTGGGCAACTCGTTGGTGAAGACGAGCCCGACGGGCCCCTCGGCCAGCCCCTTGACCGAGTCGAGGAGGTCCTTGGCGTCCTGGATGCGCTTGCCGAACACGCTGGTCGCCCCGTCGACATAGCGGAAGCCGCCGTCGCCATCGAAGACCATGTTGGCCTTGCCGGACAGGGTGTTGTCGAGCATGGCCATCGACAGGTTGACCTGGACGCCGATGCCGACGCCGGCGGTGAAGGGGATGCCGCCCAGGACGACAGGGATGTCGAAGCTGAGGGGCAGGTCGAAGAGCGGGTCGCTGGTCATGGAAGCCACCATCGACAGGGCCTGGAACTTCGCCTCCAGGTTGATCTCGCCGGTCATCTCGGGGACGGAGAAGTCCATGTGCTTGACCACCCCGTCCGTGACCTCGATGTCCCCGGAGTGGCGCATGTTCTTGACCTTGACCTCGGTCTCGAGGGTGCCCTTGACCTTGGTCTGGGCCACGTCCTTCATCTCCGGGCCGCTGGCGATCTCCACGGAGAGCTTGAAGGTGTCGAGCTTCTCCTTGTCCTGGCGCACGTAGGAGAAGGAGTACTCGACGCCGTCCAGCTTGACCTTGGCGGAGCGCTCCACGGTCGGGGGTTCGGTGGTCGTGGTGGTCGACGCGTCGGCGGCCACCTCCTCGACCGAGCTGATGAGGCGGACATCATCGCCGAGGCTGACGACGGGGTCAGCAGGCTCAGCCGGCGGCTCGGCGCCCAGGCCGAAGAGATCGCTGTCGTCACCGCCGCCGAAGACGTCGTTGACGTCGCCCCACAGGTCGATGACCTCGTCCTCGGGGGGATGCCCTCGGTGGGGACCTCCTCCCCGCCGGTCACGCCCGCCCCGCCCGGTACCATCCCGCCGGGCATGATGCCGCCCGGTATCGAGCCCCCGCCGGCCGTCGCACCGCCGCCTGATGCGGTGCCGCCGGCACCAGCGCCGGAGGAAGGGGAGCCGGAGGCGTCGTCGCCGCCCCACACACTCAGGCGGGCCCGGCTCAGGTCCAAGGGGGTTCGGGATCCTCTCGTCTGGGACAGGGGACGGGTGGCGCCGTCCAGAGTGCAGCCCGAGCCCGACCCGTCGGCCGATCGCGCGCCGGCTAGCACCCTCAAGGTGGGCGCGATTGTGGCCCTGGGAGGGCCAAGATCGCGCCCGCCTCCTTCTCCTGCGCGCGCCAGGGGGTGGACCACCCGTGCCAAGCTGGGGGCAATGCTCCTCGAGCCGGCGTCGAACGACGAGTTCATCGCCCCGCCGGCCAC
>JBOGFO010000229.1:0-11135 GCA_050743445.1 Acidimicrobiia bacterium | reverse complement strand
GTGGCCGGCGTCGTCGACGATCCAGTAGCCGTTGGACGAGGGAGTGGGCTCGAGGTCCACCGCCAGCGCCGAACCCACCGCCGCGTTGCCCAGGTGGCGGGACTCGCCGAAGGCGTAGACCGCACCGCCGTTACCCACCATCCAGTAGCCCGAGCGGCCTGACGGCGTCTGCGAGCCACCACCGGGACCCGGCGGGGCGGGCGGGGCGGGCGGGGCGGGCGGGTCGATGGACACGGGCGGCGGGGTGGAGGTGGCGGGCAGGAGGAAGAGGCCGCGGCCGGCCACACCGGCGTTGGCGATGGCCACCGACTTCGACCCGGTGGGCTTGCCGTTGGAGAAGCTCATCTGGAACAGCTCGGCGCCGTTCTCGGCCCAGTAGATCCTGCCGTTGGCCATGGTCATACCCGTGACCTTGGACCAGTCCCGGCCGTCGATGTCGGGACTGCTGGCCTCGAGGATCTCGGCCCCCACGACGTCGTCGGCGACGTTGGCCTCGGGCAGGAAGTAGCGGTAGTAGAGCGTGTTGTCACCCGACAGGCTGAAGTACAGGCGGCCCCTGTCGTAGAACATGCCCGTCATACGGGTGATCGGGAAGTAGTCGTCCAGGTCGGCTTCCATGCCCCGGAGGCCGACTTCCTGAGGCTGGCCGAGCTGGGAGCCGTTGAAGGACCAGCGCAGCAGCTTGCCGTCGCTGCGACCGGTGTAGAGAAGGCCGGGGAGGGCGAAGGCGCCCCGCATCTGGTTCCAGTCGATGGAGCTGGGCAGGTTGGTGACGGGGCCCACGACGTTGCCGTCGAACACCCGCCGGGACATCCCGGACGCCAGGCGGTAGAGGTCACCGGGCATGCCCTGGGCGGACCAGGTCGGGACGGTCGTCCCGCCGGCCTTGGGGAAGAAGGCGAGCTTCTGGTGCGTCTCGCCGCCGATGCGGTTGGTGTCGCTTCCCACCCACAGGCCCTCGGGGCTGGAGGCCAGGGCCCAGGCGCCCTCACCCCGCTCCCGGCCCGGGTCCCACGGCAGCGGGAGGCCGCTGGCCGGGTCGAGAGCGGCGATCCCCTCCCGGGCCACGTGACCGGGGCCGGGGACGGCGTCGGTGGCGGAACCATCGGTGTAGTTGTTGTTCATGGCCCGCATGTGCCCGCCCACGTACACGCCGGAGCCGGTGATGGCGACGCCGGTGAAGCTGTCCCCGCCGTCGTAGTCGACCCACGTCGGCTGGAGGGCGGAACCCCGGGCAGAGAGCTCCCAGCGGCTGGCGGTGTCGCACATCGTGCCCCGGGAGAACCCGCCGGTGGTCACGACGACGAAGTACCTGCCGTCCGGCGAGACGTCCATGTCGCGGACGTGGGTGTCGAACTTCTCGGCGCACCGGAAGGGGTCGGGCTCGCCGGTGTCGTCGTCGGTGGGCCAGGTGCTGGAGGCGCCCTCCCGGCGGTCGTCGAACCGGCTGGTCTGCCAGTCGATGACGGCGGCGTTCCGGCCCGGGGTGACGTCCACCAGGGCGATCTGGAACCGGTCCTGGCCGTCGGCCTTGGTGAAGTTGCCCCCGGCGACCAGAGTTTTCCCGTCGGGGCTGACCGCGATGCTCTCCACCCGGGGCTTGTCGATCGGAAGCTGGGTGATCGGGTCGAGCTCGCTCGTCTGGCGGGGCACGGTGAACTGGACGTTGAAGCTGGGGTCGACCGTGTTGGTGTCAAGGTCGATCACGGCCACGCCCCGGTGTGAGTCGCCCCCGACCGAGCTGAAGACCCCGGCCAGGAACAGGCGGTCGCCGACGATGGCAATGTCCTTCACCGGGTTGCCGCCCGTGGACACGTCGAAATCGTTCACCACGGCTCCGGTGGTGGGGTTCAGCTTCAGGATCTTGCGGGTGTTGTAGGAGAAGGCACCACCCACGAGAATGGCCCCGTCGGGTCCGACGGCGAGCGCCTCGACGCCCTTGGCCACGCTGGGGGTCGGGTCGATGCCCCACGCCGGCGGGTTGAAGGCCATGTCGATGGCGCCGGTGGTGGCGTCGAAGGCGAACATCCCCGGCTTCAGGATGATCGGCGCCGACGCGTCCTTGGTCTGCTTGATCTGGGTGAACGTGCCGCCCACATAGATCCGGTTGCCCACGGGCAGGATGGCAGTGACCTTGCCGTCCACCACATGGGGAGTCGAGTCGACCGGGTCGGCCGAGACGGCACGGTCATGGGCGCTGTAGAGCGCCGAGGCGCTGGGCATCGACCCGAAGGCCACGGCCAGCATCAGGACGGCGAAGAGAGGGCGACGGGTACGGATAGACATCGGATAACCCCCAGCTGGACCGGCGAGGTGGGGGACCTCACCGAGGGACGTGGGTGAACCCCCGACGGGGGCCGGGGGCACGTTTCCTATAGGTGTTGCAGACTGCCGGCTGAGGTCGACCGAGCGGGGGGCGCTGTGGGAACAGCCTCGAGCCTCCCCATAGATACGACCCGCGACCGCTCCCTTCCTGCAGACAAGGTGGCAACCGGACGTAGCCACCGAGGCGGGATCGAGGGGTGCAGGGCGGACAACCCTGCGGTGTCCCGGTGTTTCCGCTGGTTACCAGCGAGGAACCAGCCCACCGTTCGGCGAATCGATTCTCCGACAGGTACGTGGAGGACGTAATGGCCGAGCCGAGTGGAGAGAGGGCTATGGAAGGGCATCCGGAAAGTGTGGACCCGCCCTGGTTCCAGGATCTCGTCCGGCGCGCCTTCGAGCGTGAGATGCGCCGCTACCAGAAGCTCGGGGCCGACGCGGACGAAGCGCTGGAGCGCGCCATGTGGTACATCTTCGAGCTCCGCGGCAACCTGAACGAGCTCTACCAGGCGGGTGCCGCCGACGAGGACCTCTAGCTCGCGCTCCGTTCGTCGGGTGCGGCGCCGCCGGAGTCAGGCGGCACAGGCCGGAGGCGCACCCGGCGAATGGCGCGACCATCTACCGCCAGCACCTCGATCCTCCATGAGTCGACGGTGAGGGCTTCTCCCGGCTTGGGCAGGTGGCCGAGCTGGTCGAGCACCAGGCCGGCCACCGTCGAGTAGGCCTCGCTCTCGGGCAGCTCGACGTCGAGGTCGACGAGGTCGTGCATCGGGAACGACCCGGGGAGGATGGTCGTCCCGTCGGGCTGGCGCTCCACGCCCCGCACGTCGCGGTCGGCCTCGTCGTAGATCTCCCCGACCAGCTCTTCGAGCAGGTCCTCGACGGTGATGATCCCCTCCGTGCCGCCGTACTCGTTGACCACCAGCGCCAGGGACTGCCGCTTGAGCTGCAGCTGGCGCAGGGCCTCGAGCGCCCCCACGGTCTCCGGGAGGACGAGCGCGGCCGAGGCGGCCTCCCCGACCCGACCCTCGAAGTCGGCCAGGTCCCGGATGTGGACCACACCATCGGCGTCGTCGAGGTCCTCGGTGTAGACCGGCGCCCGGGAATGGCCTTGCGCCCGGAGCTGACGCCGCGCTTCCCGGGCGGGCAGGTCCACCTGGAGGGCCAGGACCCGGGGGCGGGGCACGAGGATGTCCCGGACCGTCCGTTCCGCGATCTCGAAGGCGGCGTCGATGATCTGGCGCTGCAGCGGGCTGAAGGCGAGCCGGGCGGCGAGGTCCCGGACCTCCTCCGAGGGGATGTCCTCCCCTACCGCCCGGGGATCGCCGCCCATGATCCGGACGGCCAGGTCGGTGGCCCGGGACAGGAGCCAGACCACGGGCCGGGCCAGGGCGGCCAGGAACCCGACCGGCCGGGCCGCCATGACGGCCCAACGCTCCGCCCGCTGCATGGCCACCCGCTTGGGGGCCAGCTCCCCCAGCACCAGGGTGAAGAAGGTGAGGATGAAGGTCACCAGGACGATCGCCGCCGGCGCGGCCGCCTCGCCCAGGAAGTCGAGCCGCTCCTCGAGCGGCTCCGACAGCGACACGGCGGCGGTGGCCGAGGCCAGGAAGCCGGCCAGGGTGATGCCGATCTGGATGGTGGCGAGGAACCGGGTCGGCTCCTGGGCGAGGTGCGCCACCCGCCGGCCCCGCTCCCCGCCCTCCCGGGCGAGCCGGCGCAGCTGCCCTTCCCGGAGCGACACGATGGCCAGCTCCGTGCCGGCGAAAGCCGCGTTCACCAGGATCAGGGCGGCGATGAGCGCTAGGTCGTAGGCCACCGTGGCGCGCATCCTATGGTCTGCGCCGTGCCCGCCGTGCCCGCCGTGCCCGCCGTGCCCGCCGTGCTCGCCTACTCCCGCGTCTCCCTCCGCTTCGACGGCCGCGGTCATCACGTCCTGGACGGCATCGGCTGGTCGGTCGGCCCCGGCGAACGCTGGGTGATCCTCGGTCCCAACGGCTCGGGAAAGACCTCCCTCCTGCGGCTCGCCGGTGGGTGGCTGTTCCCCACCACGGGCACGGTCGACGTCCTCGGCTCGCGCCTGGGCCGGGTCGACGTGCGCCGCCTCCGCCAGCGGATCGGCTTCGCCAGCGGCTCCTTCGTCGCCGCCCTGCGGCCCGGGATCCTGGCCGAGGACGTGGTCATGACCGCCCGCCATGCGGCCACGGAAGCCTGGTGGCACACCTACGACGAGGCCGACCGGGCCCGGGCCCGCGAGCTGCTGGCCCGGATGGGCTGCGCCCACCTCGTCGGCCGTCCGCTGGCCACCGCCTCCGACGGGGAGCGACAGCGCGTGCAGCTGGCCAGGACGCTCATGGTCGAGCCCGAGCTGCTCCTTCTCGACGAGCCCACCGCGGGACTCGATCTGGGCGGACGGGAGGCGCTGGTGGGCCGGCTCGGGGAGCTGGCCTCCGACCCGGCGTCGGCGCCCACCGTCCTCGTGACCCACCACGTGGAGGAGGTGCCGCCCGGCTTCACCCACGTCCTCCTGCTCCAGGCCGGGCGGGTCCATGCCGCCGGCCCCATCGGGGAGACCCTGACCGCCGAGACGCTCTCCGCCTGCTTCGGCCTGGCCATCAGGCTCGAGCGCCGCGGCGACCGCTACATCGCCATGGCCTGAGGCCTCCTTTTCAGTATGCTGTTGTCACGGGCGCAACAGGAAAGGACTCTGGCACCATGCAGCGCAAATGGGGTCTCTTGTCTCTGGCGGGTCTGCTGAGCCTGACGCCACTCCCGGCCACGGCCGAGGGCGGGTCGGTGAGCACGGTCGCCGGCCGCAGCCCGGCCGGTTTCTCCGGCGACGGCGGGCCGGCGGGTGAGGCGCAGATGCACGAGCCCCGCATGATGACCCTGGCGCCCTCGGGCGAGATGTACATCGCCGACACCTTCAACCAGCTCATCCGCAAGGTGGACACCGCCGGGACCATCACCACCTTGGCCGGCAGGTTCGGCGGGTTCGTGCCCCGGGACGAGGCCGACTGCGTCCCCAACTTCGACGGTGAGGGCGGCCCCGCCACCGAGGCCAGCCTCAGCTGCCCCCACAGCGTGGCCGTGGACTCCGCCGGGGACGTGTACATCGCCGACTCGGCCAACCACGTCATCCGCAAGGTCGACGCGACGGGGACCATCGTCACCGTGGTCGGCGCCGGTGGCCAGTCGGGGGACTCGGGGGACGGCGGCCCCGGCACCCAGGCCCTCATCCAGGGACCGAAGGGCATCGTGCTCGACAACCGGGGCGGTCTCCTCATCGCCGACTCCGGCAACGACCGGATCAAGCGGTTCGATCTCGCCACCGGAGTCGTCACCCTGGTGGCCGGCACCGGCGACTCCGGGAGCACCGGTGACGGCGGTCCCGCCACCGAGGCCCAGCTCTCCGAGCCCCGGACCCTGGCCGTCGGCCCGGACGGCTCCATCTACGTCGCCGAGCCCAAGGCCCACCGGATCCGCCGGGTCGACCCGGCCGGCATCATCAGCACCTACGCCGGGACCGGCCGCTCCGGGTTCTCGGGCGACGGCGGTCCCGCCGAGCAGGCCCAGCTCGACTTCCCCCGGGGAGTGGGTGCCGACGCCGCCGGCAACGTCTTCATCGCCGACTCCCTCAACCAGCGGATCCGCCGCGTCGACCCCACCGGTGTGATCACCACCGTCGCCGGCCGGGGCCGGCCCTGCTACTACAGCACCAACAACACGTGTGGGGACGGGGGCCCGCCGCTCGAGGCCGGCTTCGCCACACCCCGGGCCGTGGAGGCGACTCCCTCCGGTGAGCTCTACGTGGCCGACACGTTCAACGAGCGCATCCGCCTCGTGACCGTCGACTAGCGCGCCCATCCGAGGGACAGGACAGGCCAGCACGGGACAAAGCGGGGCGATCGCTTCTCCCCCCGGAGGGGAGATCGGCTCACGGTCGCCGAATTTCCGGGACGACATCCTCGCGGGCGGCGAGGGCCACGCGCAGCGCAGACGGAGGTCCCGGGCGTGAGCAAGAGAACCATCGCGGCGACCGCCGCCCTGGGACTGGCGGCGCTGCTGCCTCTCACCGGGGCCCAGGGCGCCGGCGTCGAGGGCAACGGCGACAGCACCACGGCCTGCTCGGGGTCGACCTCCAGCACCTGCACCGTGCGCACCATCAGCGCCGACGGCAGCCGGGTCGTGTTCAGCTCCGAGTCCACCAACCTGGTCGACGGCGACACCAACGGCTTCGACGACGTCTTCCTGGCCGTCGTGGCCGCCGACGGCTCCCACACCCTGACGCGCATCAGCGTCCCCGACGCCCTCTCGGGCGGCACCGGCACGCAGGGCAACGCCGGCAGCGCCGGGCCCGCCGTCAGCCCGAGCGGTGAGTGGGTGGCCTTCGAGTCCGACGCCGGCAACCTCGTGGGCGGCGACGAGAACGACCTCAACGACGTGTTCCTCTACCACGTCCCCACCGGGCGCCTCAGCCGGGTCAGCGTGACCGACGCCGGCGCCGAGGCCGACGGCGAGAGCTTCGCCCCCTCGGTGGCCGACGACGGCACCGTCGCCTTCACCTCCTCCGCCACCAACCTCGTCACCGCCGGTGTGCCCGCCCATGAGGCCGTGTACGTCCGCCGGGCCAACCCGGCCAACACCCTGATCGCCGCGCCCGCCCCGGCCGCCGACGGGCCCAGCGGGCACGCCTCCATCAGCGCCGACGGCAGCCGGGTGGCGTTCGCCTCCGAGGCCAACCTCGACATCCTCGAAGACCCCGGCCACGAAGCCGACATCTTCGTCTGGGTGGTGGGCGCCGACCTGCGCCGCATCACCACCGACGCCTCGGCCGTCAGCCCGTCGCTCCGGGCCGACGGCCAGTCGGTGGCGTTCGTGGCCGACGACGTCGACGCCGACGGCCTTGACGACGTGCTGGTGGCCGCCGTCGACAGCCCCGTCCCCGTCCTGACCGGCAGCAGCGGCCGCGGGCCGTCCCTGGCGTCAGGGGACCGGGTCGCCTACGTCGTCGACGGGCAGGTCTGGCTCCGGGACGGCGGGCTCAGCCTGGTGAGCGCGGCCCTGAACGGGCCCGCCAACGACGAGAGCCGCGCCGCATCCCTGGCCGACAACGGCCGGGTGGTGTTCTCCTCCGACGCCACCAACCTGGTGACGGGCGACGGCAACGACAGCTCCGACGTGTTCCTGCGCCTGGCGGCCGGCACCCTCATGCGCCTGTCCGAGCGCCCGGCGGGTGCCGCCACCCCGCCCACGACCCCGGTCACCACGCCTCCCACGACGGCTCCCACCAACATCGACCCCTTCCAGGTGCCGCCGGTCGTCAACCCGCCCGCCTTCACCGGCGTGGTGCGGACCGGCTACTGGATGCTCGACGACGCCGGCAACGTGTACGGCTTCGGAACCTCCCGGGTGCTGGGCAGCCCGGTCAACGACATCGGCAACACCCACTCCGCCGACATCGAGCCGACCCCGTCGGGCAAGGGCTACTGGGTCACGGACCGCCGGGGGCGGGTCTACAGCTACGGCGACGCCGCCCACTACGGCAACGCCGACCGGATCAGCTTCGGCAAGGACGAGAAGGTCACCAGCATCTCGTCCACGGCCACCGGACGGGGCTACTGGATCTTCACCACCCAGGGCCGGGTCCTGGCCCACGGCGACGCCGTCCACTACGGCGACCTGTCCGAGGTGAAGCTGAACGGGCCCGTGCTCGACTCCATCCCCACCGCCTCGGGCAAGGGCTACTACATGGTCGCCTCCGACGGCGGGATCTTCACCTTCGGCGACGCCCGCTTCTACGGGTCGCTGGGCAGCATCAAGCTGAACGCCCCGGTGCAGTCGCTCGTCCCCGACGGCGACGGCGTGGGCTACTGGCTGGTGGCGTCGGACGGCGGTGTGTTCACCTTCGAGACGGCGTTCCGGGGCTCGCTCGGTTCCACCAAGCTCAACAAGCCGGTCACCGGCATGGTGCCCTTCGGCAACGGCTACCTGATGGTCGCCGAGGACGGTGGCATCTTCAACTTCTCCAACCTGCCGTTCCTCGGCTCGCTGGGCGACAAGCCGCCCGCCGAGCCCGTCGTCTCCGTCGCCGTCCGGTAACGCCGGGCGGCGCGGGCCGCCGCCCCCTACGGGGCGTGATGTTCGACGACGCGCTGGAGGAGGCGGCGCAGCGTCTCGCGCTCGGCGGCGGTGAGCGGGGCGAAGATCTCGTCGGTGATCTCGGCCGCGATCTCGCGGAAGCGGCCGAGGCGCTCGGCCCCGTGGCTCGTCAGGGTGAGGGAGTAGCGGCGCCGGTCGTCGGGATCACGGTCCCGGGAGATGAGGCCGGCCCGCTCGAGGCCGTCGAAGATGGCGACCAGATCGCTGGGGTCGGCGCTCAGGTGGTCGCTGACCTGCTTCTGGGAGACGGGCTGGTGCTCGCCGATCAGGCTCAGCACGGCGAAGGACGGCGGGCGCAACTCGGCTTCGGCCACCCACGGCTCGCTCCCCAGCCGGCGCGTCAGGTCCCGGCGCAGCATGCCCGATAGCCGTCCCAGCGCCAGCGTCAGCGAACCGGCCGAACCTTTGTCAGGCATTGTCCCTTTTGCGCACGGTGAATTCTGTCGCCAAATTAATGGTATTTCCCTATCATTGGGTTGTGCAAACCATCGTCACTTCCGCCGTATCCGTGCAGGGCCTGGTCAAGCGCTACGGCGCCATCGAGGCCGTGGCCGGCATCGACCTCGAGGTTCGCCCCGGTGAGACCTTCGGGTTCCTCGGCCCCAATGGCGCGGGCAAGTCCACCACCATCAACATCCTGTGCACGCTGGCCGAGCCCACCGCCGGCCGCGCCCTGGTCGCCGGCCACGACGTGGTGCGGGAGCGGTCCGAGGTGCGCCGCAACATCGGCCTCGTCTTCCAGGACCCGACGCTCGATCTGTACCTGACCGCCGAACAGAACCTCCGCTTCCACGCCGAGCTCTACGGGGTGCCCAAGGCGGTGCTCCCGGCCCGCATGGAGCAGGTCCTCACCATGGTCGGCCTGTGGGAACGCCGCTCCAGCCGGGTGGCGACCTTCTCAGGAGGCATGAAGCGCCGCCTCGAGATCGCCCGGGGCCTGCTCCACTCCCCCCGCGTGCTGTTCCTCGACGAGCCCACCGTGGGCCTCGACCCCCAGACCCGGACCTCGATCTGGGCCTACATCCACGAGCTGCGCCAGCGGGAGGACATCACGATCTTCCTCACCACCCACTACATGGACGAGGCCGAGCACTGCGACCGCATCGCCATCATGAACGAGGGCCGCATCATCGTCGTCGACACCCCCGAGGCACTCAAGGCCAGCGTGGGCAAGGACCGGGTGCAGATCCACACCGACGACGACGCCACCGCCATCACCGAGATCTGGTCCCGCTTCGGGATCGAGGCTGCCGTCCACGACGGAGCGGTCACGTTCTCGGTGGCCGCCGGCCAGCAGTTCGTCCCCCGCCTCTTCGCCGAGCTCCCCGTCCCCATCCGCTCGGTCAGCGTGGCCCGGCCGTCGCTCGACGACGTCTTCCTGGCCTACACGGGCACCACCATCCGCGACGCCGAGGCGTCGACCTCGGACCGGCTGCGCTCCGGCCCCTTCGTCCCCCGGAGGGGCAGATGACCACGCTGGAGACCTCCACCGCCCCGAACCCGGCGCCCGTCGCGGTGACCGTCCCGGCCAAGAGCCTGGCCGGCGACCTCCGGGCGGTGAAGGTCGTCTGGCACCGCGAGATGATCCGCTTCTCCCAGGACCGCATCCGGATCGTGACCGCCCTGGTCCAGCCGCTCCTCTACGTGTTCGTCCTTGGGACCGGCCTGACCTCGATCACCGAGGGCGCCACCGGCGGCGTCAGCATGCGGACCTTCATGTACCCCGGCGTGCTGGCGCTCTCCGTCCTCTTCACGGCCATGTTCTCGGCCGCCTCGATCGTCTGGGACCGTGAGTTCGGCTTCCTCCGGGAGATGCTGGTGGCGCCCGTGCGCCGCGGCGCCATCATGGTCGGCAAGTGCCTGGGCGGCGCCACGGTGGCCACCATCCAGGGGCTGATCGTCCTGGCCCTGGCCGGCCTGGTCGGCGTCCCCTACTCGCCGATCATGATCGGCATCCTCGTCTTGGAGATGCTCCTCCTCGGGTTCTGCCTCACAGCCCTCGGTCTCGTGGCCGCCAGCCGGGTCCGGCAGATCCAATCGATGATGGGCCTCATGCAGATGATCCTGATGCCGATGATGTTCCTGTCCGGGTCCATGTACCCGCTGACGGACCTCCCCGGCTGGCTCAACCTGGCCGTGAAGCTCAACCCCATCACCTATGCGGTGCACCCGATCCGCCAGGTCGTCTTCGACCACGTCTCCGCCGATCCCGCCGCCCTGGCCCGCCTCAACCCGCCGCTCACCTGGGGCGGGTGGGAGCTGCCGGTGATGGTCCAGCTGGCCGTCGTGGCCGTGACCGGTGCCGCCCTGCTCACCGCCGCCATCGTCGCCTTCAACAAGGCCGACTAGACAGGTGATCCCGGCCGGCGACAACCCACCTCGAGCGGGGCCGGCCGGGTTGTCTCGCAGACACGGTCGCCGGAACAAGGGCGAGAGCATATTGAAGGGGACGGGGGTGGGTTGCCCGTCGTGTCGGATTTCGGGGGATTTGCACCTGGGACGTGCAAAACCCCCGTGCTGGCCCGGGACCGGGCCCAACTGGAGGCGACGGCGGCGGAGCTGAAGCACGATCCCGTCGTCATCCCCGCCGACCTGGCCGACCCGGCCGCGCCGGCGGCGGCGGCCGGCGCCGCCCTCGATGCCCTGGGGGC
>JBOGFO010000228.1:0-3049 GCA_050743445.1 Acidimicrobiia bacterium | reverse complement strand
TACCGGTGTTGTTAGAGGCCGAGACCGCCGCCGCCACCGAAAATGCTCAGGACGTCGCTCAGGACACTCAGGTCATTGAGCGAGTTGGACAACGTGATCAGGCAGACGTTGCTCTTGCCATGACGGTGCCGACGCGAGCCCTTGCGGGCCAGACCGGCGATCTCGTCGGTCGCGATCGAGTCCGCCACGGGAAGCGCCTGCAGGCCAAGCACCTCAGCCTTGGTGAGTTCGAACATGCGGATCCACCTCCTCTCCGGTTGTTGTGCTCGAGGCCGCCTGCTCAGCGCCCCTGCTGCTGGTTTCTCGTTGGGCAGGCGATCTCGATTCCGAGAGACGTCCGACGAAGCCGGCGATCTCCCGAAACCAGTGCTCGAGGACGTGACGACCCACGAGGTCGTGACCTTGGTCTTCCATCTCGACCAGTCGCACTTCTTCGTCCCCAGCGTCCCTTCGTTCCCGCAGGGCCCGGACGATTGCCCGGGACTCCCCGACGGGGATGGTCAAATCCGCGGTGCCATGCGCAATGAGCACCCTGCTCCGTAGAGTTCGGCACCCTTTGAGTGGATTCCTGCCGAAATCGCCCAAATTTCCCTGCTCGAGCAATTCGAGCGTTCCGCGCACTTCGGGCGATCCGTGCTCCTTGAGCGATTCGAACGATTTGAACGGGGCGAAAGCCACTACACCAGCCACAGGGCGCACACAGGCCACAGCCAGTGCAAGGAACGCGCCGTAGCTTTCGCCGTAGAGCACGACCCGGGACGCCCCCACGCCGTCGATCACGGAGGCGACGGCCTCGACGTCGAGCGTCCCGGCGGTGCCGAGAAGACTGTTCAGATACGGCCGTCCCCACCCGGTGCTGCCGGGATAGTCGAGGGCGAGGACGCCGAGTCCGAGGCCGGCGAAGAGCTGGAGTTCGGCTTGATACTCCGCGCCCCAGCGGGCGATGGGGCCGCCATGCAGGGCGACCACCATCACCTCACCAGGGGCCTCCGGCTCCACCAGAAGAGCGGGCATCGGTCCGGCGGGACCGGGCAACGTCACCGGCCGGCCGGACAGGAGCGAGGGTATGGCGGATCCGTCGCCGTCGCCGTCGCCGTCGGCGGCGGGGGCGAGGTCCAGGTCGAAGCGTCCGGTCGGGAGATGGAACCGGGCCGGCCGCCACGGCAGATGCGGGGCGGAGAAGGCGAAGCGCACCGTCGATCCGTCGGTGGCCACCACCCGGTCCACCTCGCCGTTGGGGAGGGGGAGCGGGTCGGAGACCTCCAGGGTGTCGAGGTTGGCGGTCCGGAAGCGCACGAACTGGCCCACCTCGTGGTGGAGCAGGAGCCGGCGGGCACCGGCCGGGCCCACGAACCCGCAGGGTCGGGCCCCTTCGTCGCCCTCCGGGAGCGCCGACAGGAACCGGACTTCGGGCTTTTCGGGGACACCCCGCGCCCCGGGCTTTTCGGGGACACCCCGCACCCCGGGCTTTTCGGGGACACCCCGCACCCCGGGCTTTTCGGGGACACCCCGCGCCCCGGGTTCGTCTTCGGTGACACCCCCCACCTCGGGGAGGCGGACGACGCCCACCGCCGGCCATCCCGGGGCGTCGGTCGTCACCACCAGGTGCCGGGTCTCGGGGTCGAAGAGGACGACCCGGTCGTCGGAATCGGGCGACAGCTCGAACAGCGGGCTGAACCGGCCCGCTTCGAGGTCGACGGCGTAGCCGCTGGCCCGGCCCGAGGGCGCGAGGCCGTTGAGGGCCATGCGCCGGCCCGGCTCCAGCCAGACGCCACCGTCCACCCGGGTGGGAAGGCGGCCCACTTCCGTCCAGGTCCCCTCCACCCAGTCGATGCGCAGGAGGGCGGTGACCTCCTCGAAGCCGGTCACGGCCAGCAGCTGCCAGGCCTCCCCGGGCAGGCGGGGCAGCAGGCTGGTGCGGGGCGTGGCCAGGGCGGCGATCTTGTGGACGTTCTCATTGACCGACTGCAGGTCGATGACCAGCAGCTCGACCCCGGCGTCGATGGGGCGGCACAGACCGATGCGGTGTCGATCGACCAGCTCCAGCGTCGTGCCGGCGGGCAGGACGACGCCCGGTTCGACGTGGCGGACCTGCCCGGGGGCGTCGTCGTCCAGCCAGGCGAGGCGGTCGCCGTCGATCCAGGCCGCCCGGCGCAGCTCGGCCGAGAAGGCGAAGTCCCGTCGCTGCGGCAGCCGGGCCAGGGCGGCTGTCAGATCCCGGGGCGTCATCTCGAGCTCCTCGGCCGGCCGAACCGTGAGCTGCGGGGCTTGGGCAGCAGCTCGTCGAGGGTGAAGGGTCGGGGCCCGCCGGCGGCCAGGCGCAGGAAGAACAGGCCCACTCCGGCCATGCCCGTCCCGAAGGCGGCGCTGACCGGGCCGCCGGTGTCGTCGGGGAACACGAAGAAATCGGGGACACCCCGAGCCCCGGCGCCGCTTTCGGGGACACCCCGAGCCCCGGGCTCTCCGTCCTGCCGGCGGCGCAGCCACAGGGCGGCGCCGGCCTGGCGGGCCTGGGACCGGTAGCCGTCGTCGCCGGTGGCGGTGGCGAGGTCGAGGAGGAGTTCGGCGTCGCCGGCCAGGCCGTGGCACTGGACGGATGAGCTGCGCCAGCGGTCCATGAGCCCGGAGCGGGCGGCGGCCACGGCGGCGTTGAGATGGCGGCGCTGTCCCGACCAGGCGTGGGCCCGGACCAGGGCCGTGCCCACCCCGGACGAGCCGTTGCACCAGTGGGGCCAGCAGGCGGGGTCGTCGGGACCGGCCGGCCACCAGGCGCTGCCGTCCGCGCCTTCCTCGGCCAGACCCAGCAGCCCGTCCATCGCTTCGATGGCGAGGGTGGCGAACCCGTCCTCGCCGCTGGCGGCGGCGGCCCAGAGAAGGAAGGTGGCGATGCCGGCGGTGCCGTGGGCGTAGCCGTACGAGCTGGTGCCGGCGAGGCGGCTCGGGGCCGAGACCGGCACCCGCCAGATCGGGCCGTCGTCCGTGCATTCGGCGGTGCGGGCCAGATGCTCGGCGGCGAGGACGGCCCGGGCCAGGAAGCGGTCGTCGCCGG
>JBOGFO010000227.1:0-3750 GCA_050743445.1 Acidimicrobiia bacterium | reverse complement strand
GCGCCGCCCTCGTCGTCTTCCCCGAGACGTTCGTGCCCGCCTATCCCGACTGGGTGTGGCGCACAAAGCCCTGGACCGACGGCGAGTGGTACGAGCGCCTCTACGACAACTCGGTCGACGTTCCCGGTCCCGCCTCCGAGGCGTTGGCGGCCGGGGCCCGGGAAGCGGGGGTGTGGCTGTGCGTGGGCGTGAACGAACGGGACGGGGGCACGCTCTACAACTGCCTCCTCTACTACTCACCCGACGGCACCCTGGTCGGCCGGCACCGCAAGCTCATGCCCACCGGCGGCGAGCGCCTGGTGTGGGGCTACGGCGACGGCTCCGGACTCGAGGTCTTCGACACCCCGCTGGGGCGGATCGGCGGGCTCACCTGCTGGGAGAACTACATGCCCCTGGCCCGGGCCGCCCTCTACGCCCAGGGCATCGACATCTACCTGGCCCCCACCTGGGACAACTCCGACATGTGGGTCCCCACGTTGCGCCACATCGCCAAGGAGGGCCGGGTGCACGTGGTCGGCGTCACCCCCTGCCTCCGGGGTTCCGACATACCCCGTGACCTCCCCGGGGCGGCGGACATGTACGGCGGCGACGAGGACTGGCTGTCCCGGGGGAACAGCTCGATCGTCGGCCCCGAGGGCAACCTGCTGGCCGGCCCGTTGGAGGAAGCCGAGGGCATCGTCATGGCCGATCTCGACATCGAGGGCGCCCGGCGGTCCCGCCGGTACTTCGATCCCGTCGGGCACTACGCCCGGGCCGACGTGCTGCGCCTGGTGGTGGACCGCGACGCCAAGACCCCCATGGAGTCCGCCTAGGAGGCTCCTAGTCGACGAGGGCGCCGGCTTCGGTCCAGGCCGCCTCGAGGCGGTCGAGGCGCTCGGTGGCGCTGCGCCGCAGCCGGTCGGCCACGCCGGCCACCAGCACGTTGATCAGGGCCAGCATCCCGACGTGGCTCTCGAAGGGGCCGGCGCCGGCGGCGGCCACGGTGAAGGCCAGGCGGGCGGTCCCGGCGAGGGGCGAGAGGCGGTGGTCGGTGAGGGCCAGCACCTGCGCTCCCCGAGTGGAGGCCCGGCCGGTGGCGTCGAGCACCCAGCGGTCGTAGCGGGAGAAGTCGAGGACGACGACGACGTCGGCCGGCCCGGTCTGGGCCAGGACCCGGGCCACCCGGACGGGCGAACCGGCCACGTGCTCCACCCCGGGCCGGAGCATCGACAGCTCGGTGGCGAAGGTGATCGCGATGCCGTGGGAGGCGTCGCCGGAGAGGACGAGGACCCGGCCCCGGGCCTGGGCCTGGGCCTGGGCCAGCAACTTGACGGCGGCGGCCAGGTCGGACCGGTCGACCGATTCGAGCGTGGTCGTCAGGTTCTCCAGCTCCACGGCCAGGGTGCGGGACAGCGCGTCGCCGGGCTCGGGGCGACGGATCCGCTCGGCGGCGGGCCGCAGGCGGAGGGCCATCTCCTCCCGCACCGCCCCCTGGAGGCCGGGAAACCCGTCGTAGCCGAGCTTGGCCGCCAGGCGGACCACGGTGGCGCCGCTGGTGCCGGCCCGGCGGGCCAGGTCGGCCACCGTCCCGAAGGCCACGGCCTCGGGGTCGGAGAGCACGATCTCGGCCACCTTGCGCTCGGCGGGGGCCAAATCCGTCCGGCGGTGATCGATTTGCCCGGAAACGCTCATGTAACAAACGTTACCATCGTCGTAGACTATGAAATGACTGTGCCAGCCAGGGCCCCGGCAGAAACATGGAGGTGCGCTCCCTATGGGTGAATTCGATTCCGTGAACCCGGCCCGACCGGCCGAGGTCATCGGCTCCTACCCGGAGATGGGAGCGGCCGAGGTGGACGCCGCCGTGGCCGCGGCCGCCGCCGCCCAGGTCCACTGGGCCCGGGTACCCATCCCGGCCCGGGCCGAGGTGATCGCCCGGACGGGCGAGGTGCTCCGGCGCCGGAAGGACGAACTGGCCGAGCTGGTGTCCCGGGAATGCGGGAAGGTGCTCATCGAGGCCGGGGGCGACGTCCAGGAAGCCGTCGACATGGCCAACTTCGTGGCCGGCCAGGGCCGCTCCGCCTGGGGCGAGACCGTCCCCTCGGAGCTGGGCTCCAAGCTGTGCTGGACGACCCGGGCGCCCGTCGGTGTGATCGGGATGATCACGCCCTGGAACTTCCCCGTGGCCATCCCGTCGTGGAAGTGCTTCCCCGCCCTCCTGGCCGGGAACGGGATCGTCCTCAAGCCGTCCGAGCACGCTCCGGCGTGCGCCGTGGCCTTCGTGGAGGCCTGCCTCGAGGCCGGCGTGCCCGAGGGTCTGATCCAGCTCGTGCACGGCAACGCCCCGCCGGGCGCGGCGCTGGCCGTCCACCCTGGCGTGGGTGCGATCAGCTTCACCGGCTCGGTTCCCACCGGCCGCAAGGTGGCGGCGGCGGCCATGGAGACCGGCCCCCGGCTGGTGTCCCTCGAGCTGGGGGGCAAGAACGCCATGGTGGTGCGCCCCGACGCCGACCTCGACCTGGTGGTCGACGGCGCCATCTTCGGGGCCTTCGGCACGTCCGGGCAGCGCTGCACCTCGACGTCGCGCCTGATCGTCCACCCCGAGGTGGCCGAGGAGCTGATGTCCCGCATCGCCAAGCGGGCCGCCGAGCTGCGCCTGGGCGACCCCTGCGACAGCGCCACCGACGTCGGCCCGGTCATCAACCGGGGATCGGCGGAGCGGATCCACTCGATGGTGGAGCACGCCATCGCCGAGGGCGCCACGGTGGCCTGCGGCGGGCGGGTGCGCCTCGACGTCGCCGGCTGCGACGGCGGAGCCTTCTACGAGCCGACGGTGCTGGCCGGCGTCATGCCCTCGCACCGCATCGCCCGCGAGGAGGTCTTCGGGCCGGTCCTGTCCCTCCTGGAGGTGGCCGACCTCGACGAGGCCCTCGCCGTCGTGAACTCCGTGGAGTACGGCCTGTCGTCGTGCATCTACACCCGGGACATCAACACCGCCCTCTACGCCGTCGACCGGATCGACGCCGGAATCGTCTACGTGAACGCCCCCACCATCGGGGCCGAGATCCCGCTGCCCTTCGGCGGGACCAAGCACACCGGCAACGGGTTCCGGGAGGCCGGCGCCCGGGGCATCGAGCAGTTCAGCCAGATCAAGACCGTCTACATCGACTACTCCGGCCGCCTGCAGCGGGCCCAGATCGACACCCCAGGCCCGGGGCTCGGGGTGCCCCCGAAGGAGACAGCCTGACATGACCGTCCATCCCCTTCCCCTGCCCGACCGTGAGCCGTCGTCGGCCGAGCCTTCGGCTCTTCGCCTGGCGGCTCATCGCGGTGTGGTCGGGGACCCCAACCCCGACCACCAGCCGACTTCGTCGGCCGAATGGCTGGCGCGCGACGAGGCCGCCCTGGCCGGGGTGCTGCCCCGCTGCTCCGACGTGGTCGCCGTCCGGGGCGAGGGGTCCTGGCTCTGGGACGCCGACGGCCGGCGCTACCTGGACTTCGCCTCCGGGATCGCCGTCAACAACACCGGGCACTGCCATCCCAAGGTGGTGGAGGCGATCGCCACCCAGGCGGCCACGCTCATCCACACCTCGGTGGTCACCCACCACCCCCGCTCGGTGGAGCTGGCCGAGCGGCTGGGCGCGCTGTGCCCCTTCTTCGACACGCCCCAGGTGTTCTTCTGCAACTCGGGCGCCGAGGCGGTCGACGGGTCGTTGAAGCTGGCCCGGCGGGCCACCGGCCGGGGCGGGGTCGTCGCCTTCCGGTGGGCCT
>JBOGFO010000226.1:0-5841 GCA_050743445.1 Acidimicrobiia bacterium | reverse complement strand
CCCCCGTCCTCGAGACCGAGGGCCGGCGCGGGGTCGTGGCCCGGATGCTGGCCGACCCGGCCCATGCCGACCGGGTCGTCGCCGGGTTCGACGCCGGCCCGGCCCGGTCCGACGAGACCTTCGTCGGTCGGGTCTACCGGGAGCTGCTCGACCGCGACCCCGACCCCGAGGGGCTGGGCAGCTCCCTGGCCGGGCTCGCCGGCGGGTCGGTCCGGGCGGACGTCATCCGGCGGGTGGTCGCCTCGGAGGAGTACCGGGGGCTGGCGCTGGGCCGCTACTTCCCGCTCACCGACCTCCGGCAGCTGCGACCCGACCGCTACGGCATCATCCACAACCCCGGTGACGATCCGGCCGTCATCTTCACCGCCGAGGGGCCGGCGGACTTCGACTGGATGGAGTCAGCCATCCTCGACGGCGGCTACTACGACAAGCCCGGCGTGTGGAGCTTCGGGATCGACACCGACAAGCGGCTGATGGCCGAGATCGTGGCCAGCCTCGAACCGAAGCGGGTGCTGGAGCTCGGCTGCGCCACCGGGACGGTGCTCAAGTGCCTGTACGACCAAGGGGTGGCGGCCGAGGGGATCGAGATCAGCGAGGCGGCCATCAAAGGGGCCTTCCCCGAGGTCCGCGGCGGCATCCACCAGGTGAACGCCACCGACTTCAAGCTCCGGTCCTCCTATGACGTCATCTTCGGCCTCGACATCTTCGAGCACCTGAACCCCAACCGCCTGGGCGACTGCCTGGAGCGCATCGAGGCCCACCTGGAGCCGGGCGGCTACGTGTTCGCCAACATCCCCGCCTTCGGGCCCGACGAGGTGTTCGGCACCGTGTTCCCGGTCTACATCGGGGCGTGGCTGCCGGACTCCGACCGGGGCGAGCACTTCCGGACGCTGCACACCGACGAGCTGGGCTATCCCATGAACGGCCATCTGATCTGGGCCATGACGCAGTGGTGGGTGCGCCAGTTCGAAGCGGTCGGACTACGCCGGGAGTCGGGCATCGAAGCCGCCCTCCACGACCGCTACGACGCCTACCTGACCGGGGCGGCCCCGGCCCGCGTGTCGTTCTACGTGTTCTCCAAGCAGGTGGCCCCCGAGGACTCGGGCCGGATCGAAGCGGCCATCCGGGCCACCCCGTCGGCGGTGCTGGCCGAGCCCGAGGTCTAGGCTCACCCGCCCCCGTTCTTGCGTTCCTGCGGAACGACAGGTGTTCCGGAAGAGCGCCGGAACGAGAAAGGCCGGCCGAGCGCTAACGCCGGTCGGGGCGGGGGATGCGCGGAGTTCCTCAGCGTGGGGCGTGCTCCTCGTATCGCTGCCGGGCGGCCTGCCGGGAGATGCCGAGGGCGAGGGCAATCACGCCCCAGGAGCGGCCGACAGCCCGGGCCGAGAGCACGGCCGTATCGAGGTCGGCCTGAGCGCCGGCCACGCCCTTGACCGCGTTGATGATGGCCCGGAGGTCGGCCACGTCCTCGACGGTGGTGTCAGGGTCGAGCTGGTCGAGCCAAGCTTCCGCCTCGGCGGCGGCCTGATCGAGCTGCTCTCGGGTGCGGGGCATCGGCTTCACCTTTCAGATGAGGTATCGGAAGAACTTCGGGCGACAGACGTCGGCATGAATCACGGCTGGCTCGCCGTCAGGGTCGATGACGACGATCTCGAGGAAGCCGCCGTCGGGAGCAGCGCCGATGAAGAAGGCCCTATCCTCGGAGATGCTGATGAAGGCCACTGGGTTGCGGGCGGCGTGGAGGATGTCCTCATCGGAGATCTGGTGCTTGCGGGCGCTATCACCGATCTCAATACTGACAATATACGTTGTCAGGCCGTCGGTGGCAACATAGGTTGTCACAATTTCCGGCGTTCCTGCGCAACGACAGGTGTTCCGGAGGAGCGCCGGAACGAGAAAGGTCGGCTAACGCCGGTCGGGCGCGTCCACCACCACGTGGACGGGCAGGCGGACGAGACCGACGTCGCGCCCGGGGGCGGCCACCTCGAAGTGGCGCCGCGCCTCCCACTGGTCGTAGTTGATCCCGCCCCGGGTGTGGGCCCCGATCGTGATGGTGTAGGTCCCGTCGAGGAGGGGCACGTGCTCGAAGCGGAAGGACAGGTCCTTGCGCCCGTTCATCTCCCCCAGGTCGACGCCGAGGATGTCGGTGTTGGTCCCGTAGACCAGATATCCCATGGTGCTGTGGATGGCCAGGCCGACGACGAGGTCGTCGGTGGGGTCGACCGCCTCCAGGGTGACGTCGATGCTCATGGGCTCGCCCGGGCTGGCCACGTGGCCGCCGGTGGCGTAGACGACCTCGGCTTCGACGATGCGGACCTTGCCCCACACCGGCGAGAGCTCGGACGTGATCATGTTGCGGTCCACCTGGCTGGCCGAGGTGACCCCGGTCATGAGCCGCTCCCGGAAGGTCCGGATGACCTCGTTGGGGTTGCCCTCGATGACGAGGCGGCCGTGGTCGAGGGCCGCGGCCCGGTGGCACATCTGGCGCACCAGGTCGGCGGCGTGGGTGACGACCACGATGGTGCGGCTCTCGGCCTGGAAGGACCGGACCTTGTCGATGCACTTGCGCTGGAACGCCTCGTCGCCCACCGCCAGCACCTCGTCGACGAGGAGGATCTCGGGGTCGACGTTGATGGCCACGGCGAAGCCCAGCCGGACGTACATGCCCGACGAGTAGTGCCTGACCGGGGTGTCGATGAACTGCTCCAGGCCGGCGAAGTCGACGATCTCGTCGAAGACCCGGTCGACGTCGGCCTTGCGCAGCCCGAGGATGGAGCCGTTCAGGTACACGTTCTCCCGGCCCGTGAGCTCGGGGTGGAACCCGGCGCCCAGCTCGAGGAGGGCGGCCATCCGGCCGCTGGAGCGCACCGTCCCGCTGGTGGGCTGGATGATGCCGGCGATGCATTTGAGGAGCGTCGACTTGCCCGACCCGTTGTGGCCCAGGAGCCCGACGGTGGTGCCGGCCTCGATGGCCAGGTTGATGTCGTCGAGGGCCTTGAACTCCTCGTAGCGGTTCCGCCCGAGGTTGAGCATCCGCTCCTTGAGGGAGTTGAACTTCTCCCGGTAGAGACGGAAGGACTTCGACAGCCCTTCGATCTCGATGGCGGCGGCCACTACAGCTCCTCGGCCAGGTTGCCCTCGAGACGGCGGAAGACGTGGAGGGCGACGACCAGGAGGACGCTGGCGGCGGTGGCGACCACGGTCAGGTTCCGCACATGCCACCACACGCCCGGGTCGAGGGCGACCACGTCGGTGCCGCCATAGCCGCCGTAGAGGGCCCGCTGGAACGTGAGGACGATGGGGGTGACCGGATTGAGGAGGGCCGGCCAGTTGCTTCCGTCGAAATGGGACGTGATCAGCCCGTAGGGATAGACGATGGGCGTCAACCAGAACCAGGCCAGGAGGGCAAGCTCCAGAAAGTGCTGGATGTCACGCATATACACGTTCAGGGCCGACAGCAGCACGGCCAGGCCCGACACCAGCAGGAGCAGGGATAGGAGGGCGAGGGGCAGCAGGAGCACGAAGGCAAAGTCCACCGGATGGCGGAACACGGCCAGGGCGGCCACCAGGACCATCGACTGCAGGAAGAAGTGCATCAGCGCCGCCCCGATGGCGGCGAAGGCCAGCACCTCCCGGGGGAACCACACCTTCTTCACCAGCCCGGCGTTGGCCACGATCGAGCCCGTCCCCGCGGCCAGGGCGGTGGCGAAGAAGTTCCACACCAGGAGC
The DNA here is from genome assembly GCA_050743445.1 of Acidimicrobiia bacterium. GTDB lineage: Bacteria > Actinomycetota > Acidimicrobiia > IMCC26256 > BP-133 > CAWBJP01. Next base: position 2,112 of record JBOGFO010000226.1, on the reverse strand, counting down.
CCGGACAGGAGGTAGATCGGAAAGCGGGGGATTCCCGCCCCCAGGATGAGGTTGAAGGCGACGTAGAACACGACCAGATACAGGGCCGGGTTGAGCAGGGACCAGACGAAACCGAGGGCGCTCGACTTGTACTTGGCCCGCAATTCCATGCGGACGAGGTTCCCGAGCAGGTCCCGGTAGCTCAGGATCTCGCGCAGACGCCCGACCAGGGTGGTCCTGGCCCGGTCCGGGCGAACCCGGCCGTGCCGGGCGGCGGATGAAGCGCGGCGGGCGATGCCGTCAGCCTACCTGCGCCCTCCCTCGCCTCCCGGGACAAGGCTCGCCAAAGCCGCGAACCTGGCCGGAAATGAAGGAATCGGCTCACCCGAGGGGCTAGGGTCGACCGAAATACCTCACGGGCGACCACCCCGTCCCGTACCCTGTTTCATCATGAATCACTTGCGCCACCTTCGTGACGATGGAGTGATCGCGTGATCCGCTCCCTGCGCCTCCGAGCCGTCCGCCGCGCCCTCATCGTGGGCGTCGTCGCCGGGTCCGCCGTGCTCGCCCCCGTCGAGATGGCGCAGGGGACACCGAAGACGCGCTTCGCCGCCCTGTCCGCCGGGGTCGGCCAGCAGGCGGCCGCCAACCCGGGAGCCGGTTTCCGGGCGGCGGCAGTGGCCCTCACCGGGCCGACCGTGCCTCCGCCGGCCGGGGACGTGGTCGAAGCGCCGTTCCCCCTCACCCATCTCGGTGTGCGCTGGCACGGCCCCGAGGACGCGCTGGTCGACGTGCGGATGGCATCGGAGGACGGGGCGTTCGGGCCCTGGCGGCGCATGCCCGCCGATCACGACCTCGACGACGAAGGGCGGGGCGAGGACGGCCCCCGCCTCTCCGAGCTGCTGCGGGTCGACGACGCCGTCCGCATCCAGACCCGGGCCACGGGCGGGGCCACGAGGGTGGAGCTCGTCGCCATCGACACCCGCCACGGCCCCCGGCCGTGGGTGCTGGCCACCGGGCGCCCGGCGCGGGCTGCCGACCCGCCGCCCAAGGACACCGACGACGACAAGACCAGTGCCGCCGCAAAGGACACCGACGGCGAGAAGGTGGAACAGCCCGAGGTGGTGACCCGGGCCCAGTGGGGCGCCGACGAGTCCATCCGCCGGGGCGCCCCCAAGTTCGCCCCCATCACCAAGCTGTTCGTCCACCACACGGTCACGGCGCCCAGCGACGCCGACCCCGACCCGGCGTCCACCGTCCGCGCCATCTACGCCTACCACGTCCAGGGCAACGGCTGGGACGACATCGGCTACAACTTCGTGGTCGACGGCCAGGGGAAGATCTACGAAGGCCGCTGGGCCCGGAGCTACCCCGCCGACGAGATCCCGACCGGCGAGGACGCCATGGAGTACGGGGCGATCGGTGCCCACGTCTCCGGCTTCAACGTCGGCGCGGTGGGGATCGCCGTCATCGGCGACTACACCGACGTGAAGCCCTCCTCGAAGGCCATGGACGCGGTGGAGCGGATGCTGGCCTGGAAGGCCGACCGCCACGACGTCGACCCGGAGGGCGCCGACCCCTTCACACCCTCCGACGGGGTGCCCCGCAAGTTCCCCAACATCGCCGGGCACCGCGACGCCGGCCAGACCGCCTGCCCGGGCAACCGCCTCTACCCCGAGCTGCCCGATCTGCGCCGGGAGGTGGCCAAGGCGGTGGTGCTGGCCCACGCCACCACGCTGGGCTACTGGACGGCGACGGCCGACGGCCGGGTCCTGCCCTACGGGAAGGCCAGGTCCTACGGCTCGCTCGGCGGCCTGACCCTCAACAAGCCCATCGTGGACATGGCCACCACGCCGGACGGGGAGGGCTACTGGCTCCTCGGCGGCGACGGCGGCGTCTTCACCTACGGCGACGCCATGTTCTTCGGCGCCACCGGATCGATCAAGCTCAACCAGCCGGTCGTCGGCCTGGCGCCGACCGCGACCGGGAAGGGCTACTGGTTCGTAGCCTCCGACGGCGGCATCTTCTCCTACGGCGACGCCGAGTTCTTCGGCTCCACCGGTTCGATCGAGCTGAACCAGCCCATCGTGGGCATGGCCGCCACGGCCACCGGGAAGGGCTACTGGCTGGTCG
>JBOGFO010000225.1:0-1960 GCA_050743445.1 Acidimicrobiia bacterium | reverse complement strand
CGTCGAGGTCGGCGACCAGCGCCACCGGGTACCAGTAGCGGCGCAGCATCTCCCCCATGGGGGTCCCGGGCCCGACCCGGGTCAGCGCTTCGTTCTGCTCGGCGGACAGCATCGCCGCTCGACCTCCTTAGCTTCGGCCCGCAACATGCGTTCCTGCGGAACGACAGGTGTTCCGGAGGAACGCCGGAATGGGCTGCCGTCCCGTCATGGCTACTGGTCCAGGAGGGTGACGGTGCCGGCGCTGCCGTCGACCCGGATCCGCTGGCCGGTCTTGATCTGGCGGGTGCCGAAGGCGGTGCCGGTCACCGCCGGCAGGCCGTACTCCCGGCACACGATGGCGGCGTGGCTCATCATGCCGCCGATGTCGGTGACGGTGGCCCCGATCTTTCCGAAGATCGGCGCCCACGACGGGGCGGTGAGCGGCGCCACCAGGATCTCGCCGTCCTCCACCTCGCCGATCTGGTCGGCGGAGAAGATGACCCGGGCCGGGCCCTCGGCCACGCCGGGGGAGGCGGCGAAGCCCGACAGGCCGCCGCTGGCGTCGGTGCCGCCGCCCAGCCAGGCCTTCACCGACTCGGAGGTGATGCCCCACAGCATGATGGTGAAGGGCTCGGTGACGACCTCGGGCGGGTTGCCCAGCGCCTTGGGCGGGGACCACTGGCGCAGGGCGTTGATGATCCCCTTGCGCCGTTCCACCTCCCGGGGCCAGTAGGCCGTCCGGGGCGTCACGCCGACGGCCCAGGCCGAGTAGTAGTCGTAGAGGACGTCGGGGATCTCGGTGCGCTTCAGGTAGAAGATATCGTCGGGCTCGGCCAGGAAGCCCTCCTTGTTGAGCACCCCGCCCAGGTCGCGCATCTTGCGCCACAGCACCGAGTGGCTCCAGTGCTCGACGTAGAAGTTGTGGTTCTCCACGTAGGGGAACACGGTGCGGGCCAGGCCGAGCTTGCCGGCGAAGGCGGCCCGGTCCTCGTCGGAGCCCAGCAGATCGGTGTACTCGGCCACGATGCGGTCCCGCTCCGTCCGGATCGCCTCGATGGGCCGGTCGATGTTCTCGCCCGCCGCCAGCTTGGTCACGTAGTTGGCGATGAACCCGAAGGGGATGGACAGGTGCTCGATCCAGATCCGGTCGGAGTGGTAGAAGCCCGAGCCCGAGGAGAAGTTGAACCACGGGTGCTTCACCGCCTCGAAGCGCTCCAGCCACTGCTGGCCGGCCGGGGTCGAGCCCAGAGCGGTGAAGACCGCCTCGGCCTCGTCGGTGGCGGCGAAGGCTTTCTCCACGCCCAGCTCCAGCGCCGCCCGGGCCAGGCCCTTCAACTCGTCGTCGGGCCGGAAGAGGTCGACGTCGACGCCCGCCACCATCTTGGCGATGGACAGGTCGGGGATGTTGGGAAAGGCCTGCTTGCAGAACCCGAAGTAGTCGAGGTAGGCGGCGTAGCCCAGGTTGAGGAACTCGAAGTGGTACTGCCACAGCTTGAGGGCCAGGTCGACGAGCCGGTGGTAGTCGACCATGAGGGTGAGGCCCGAGCCGGTGCCGTGGCCTTCGGTGACGACCTCGATCTCCTCCTTCTCCGGCAAGGGCTCGAAGGTGAGGGACTCCATGTCGTCGATGAGGACCTTCATCTTCTCCATCCACTGGCCGTAGAGCCGGTCCCAGTTTCCGAAGTAGAAGCCCGCCCGCTCCAGGAAGTGGGGCACCCGGGCCTCGATCTCGGCCGGGTCGGCCACGCCGACCGGGGAGAGGTATCCGTGGCCGTTGAGGATGCGGGCGTCGACGCCCAGGGCCGGCGGGATGAGGTAGTGGCGGGTGTTGTACTGGGACAGGGCGGCGATGGCGTACTCGAAGAACGTGGCGTCCCAGGGGGTCATGGCCTCGGGCCAGTGGATGCCGTCCTGGAACCAGAACATCGAGTCCTCGTAGTCCCGGCGGTCCTCGGAGAAGACCATGTAGTACGGGTAGAGC
>JBOGFO010000224.1:0-6643 GCA_050743445.1 Acidimicrobiia bacterium | reverse complement strand
TGTCGGGCATCTGCTTGCGGCCCGGGTTGAGGAACCGCTCGAAGAACAGCCCGTAGCGCAGGGGGTCGATGTCGACGATGCGCAGGCAGTAGGCCACCGCGCAGCCCGCCGCCGACCCCCGGCCCGGCCCGACCCGGATGTTGCGGTCCCGGGCGTAGCGGATCAGGTCCCACACCACCAGGAAGTAGGCGGCGAAGCCCATGTCGGAGATGACCTTGAGCTCGTAGTCGATCCGGTCCCGGGCATCCTGGGGGATCGGGTCGCCGTAGCGCTCCCGGGCTCCGGCGTCGGTGAGCTCCCGGAGGTACGTCTCCTCGGTGTGGCCGGCCGGCACGCCGAAGGCGGGCAGCACGGGATGGCCGAACTCGATCTCCACCTCGGCCCGCTCGGCGATCCACAGCGTGTTGTCGCACGCCGCCGGGTGGTCGGCGAAGAGGGACCGCATCTCGGCCGCCGGCTTCAGCCAGAACTCGTGGCCGTCGAACTTGAACCGGTTGGGATCGTCCTGGGTGGCGCCGGTCTGGACGCAGAGCAGGGCGTCGTGGGCCTCGGCGTCGTGGCGGTGGACGTAGTGGCTGTCGTTGGTGGCCAGGAGGGGGGCGTCGAGGCGCTTGGCGATGTCGAGCAGGAGCGGGTTGACCCGGCGCTGGTCGGCGATGCCGTGGTCCTGGAGCTCGATGAAGAACGAGTCCCGCCCGAGGATGTCCTGGAAGCGGCCGGCGGCGGCCAGGGCGCCGTCGGGGTCGTCCTTGAGCAGCAGCTGGCTCACCAGGCCGCCCAGGCAGCCACTGGTGGCGATGAGGCCCTTCCCGTGCTGCTCCAGGAGGTCGAAGTCGAGGCGGGGCTTGTAGAAGAACCCTTCGAGGTAGGCGGCCGACGACACCTTGATGAGGTTGCGGTAGCCCTCGCTCGTCTCGGCCAGCAGGGTGATGTGGAAGATCTCCCGCTCCGAGCGCCGGGGCCGGTCGAAGCGGGAGGCCGCCTCGAAGTAGCCCTCCATGCCGATGATCGGCTTGACGCCCGCCTCCCCGGCCGCCTTGTAGAAGTCCAGGACCCCGTACATGTTGCCGTGGTCGGTGATCCCCACCGCCGGCTGCCCGTCGGCCACGGCGGCGGCCATCACGTCACCGATCCGGGCGGCCCCGTCGAGCATCGAGAACTCGGTGTGGAGGTGGAGATGGACGAAGGAGGAGCTCATCGTGTTCGGGGGCACTCTCCGGGCCCTGGGAAGTGTTTTCCACAGCCTGTGGACAACTTGGGGAAAATGACAGCGGTGTAACTAGAAGCGAGCGTACGGCGGACGGCGGCGCGCTTCAAGCCCCATTACCCTCCGCCAATGACCTTCTGCTCGACCTGCGGGACCCGGCTGCCCGCCCCTCCTCCGGTCACCTGCCCCACCTGTGGCGCCGAGCACTACCGCAACGCCAAACCGTGCGCCGGAGCCCTCGTCATGTCCGGCGGGAAGCTGCTCCTCATGCGCCGGGCCCATGAGCCGTGGCTCGACCACTGGGACATCCCCGGCGGGTTCTGCGAGGTCGACGAGCACCCGTCGGCCACCGCCGCCCGGGAGGCCCGGGAGGAGACGGGGTTCGACGTCGTGATCACCGGCTTCCTGGGGATGTGGCTGGACGGCTATCCGGACCCGACCCGCACCGAAGCGCCCTCCGTCACCCTCAACGCCTACTACCACGCCGTGCCCGTCGCGGGTGCCGCCCCCGGCCGGGCCGACCCGGAGGAGGCCGCCGAGGTGGCCTGGTTCGAGCCCGGTGCGCTGCCCGAGCCGATCGCCTTCCCCGGTCACGCCCTCGACGTGCTCGAGGCCTGGCAGGCCGCCGTGAAGGAGGGGCGGACGGTCACGCCGCTCCCCGACCTGCCGGAGGGCTGGGAAAAGGCGCATTGAAGGGGAGCGGGTTGGTGACGGCCGGCGCCGTGGCCCAAGTCGCGGCGCAAGGAACCGCAGCAGGAAAAGCACCTGGGGGGTAGTTAACCTGCTGAACCCGCCTTGAGCGGTCAGGTGGCGCCGCGCTTCTCCCGGGAGCGGCGGACGAGGTAGACGATGCCAGTGGCGCCGAGCACGGAGGCGATCATGCCCGCATCGGCCCGGCCCCCCGAGAGCAGGCGGACGACGAAGCCGGCGGCGAAGGACCCGCCGATCCCCACCAGGATCGTCTGGGTGATCGACATCGGGTCCGGCCCGGGGAGGGCGAGGCGGGCGAGGCCGCCGACGATGGCCCCGAGGAAGGCCGTGGCGATGAGGAATCCGATGATGCCCACGGCGACCGCTTTCGTCAGCCCCGGCCGCGACCGGCCAGGAGGGGGACGAGCATCTCCTCGGGGGTCAGGCTGCCGTGCCCGGCGACCAGCCTGGTCTCCTGAGGATGGGTGGGATCTACGAAGGCGACTGATCCCCGGGCGGCCAGCGTCACGTCGCCGATGCGGGACAGGACCGGCCCGGCTGGCGGCTCGGGACCGAGCCAGCCTTCGTCCACCAGCCGGTCCCGGGGGAACACCCAGGCCCGGTTCCCGCAGAGCTCCTCGGCCGCCTCGGCCAGCGCCTGGGCGGCCCCGGGCCGGGCGTGCAGGTAGCGGAAGCGGGCGTCCCCGGCGTAGGCGGCCACCATCTTGGAGATGTCCGTCAGCTCCATCCACTCCCGGAACTGGACCTGGCCGTGGTCGGAGGTCACCACCAGCGCCGCCTGCGGCGGCAGCGCCTCGAGCAGGTCGCCCACCAGCCGGTCCGTGGAGGCCAGTTCGGCGGCGAAGAACCCGCTCTCCAGCCCGTACTCGTGCGCCACCTTGTCGACCCCGTCGTAGTAGGCGTAGACGAGGCGCTCCCCGTCGCCCACCAGCCGCCTGACGTGCTCCACCAGCGTGGCCATGGTCCGCCACCCGACGAACCGGGCGCCGTTCATGTGGACCTCGGTGAAGCCGGTGCGGGCGAACTCCCCCCGGGTCACGACGGGGATGGGCCGGCCCAGGAAGGCGGGGACGCTGGCCACGGTGTCGGGCGCCGGGGCCCGGCCTTCGGGCACGCGCCAGCGCAGCACGTCGAGGACCTGGCCTCCGACCCGCATCCGGTAGCCGACGATGCCGTGGCGGGCGGGGGGCGTCCCCGTGGCGATGGAGGTGAGGGCGGCGGCGGTGGTGGAGGGCACCACGGTGGTGATGGCGTTCCCCTCCAGGCCGTGCAGGTTCTCGGGCCGGTGCTCCTCGAGGGCCCGCCAGCCCACGCCGTCGAGCACGAGCAGGACGACCGCTTCGACGCCCTCCAGGCATGACGGCAGCCAGCCGGACGGTCGCCGACCCAGGAGGGCGGGAACCAGTCCCGCCACCGAGGCACCGAGATAGTCGGGCGAGATCGGCTCCACCAGGCGAGCAGGCTAGACGCAGTGCGCGACGATGGACGTGTGAAGGTGTCGACCCGCGCCGACTACGCCGCCCGGGCCCTGCTGTCGATCGCCCTTCACGGCCACGACCGGCCGACCTCGGTGAAGGAGATCGCCGAGCGCACCGGGCTGCCCCAGCCCTACCTGGAGCAGATCCTGCTGGTGGTCAAGGGCGCCGGATTGGCCCGCTCCAAGCGCGGCGTCGGGGGTGGTTACGTGCTCGCCCGCCCGCCCGGGGAGATCACCCTGGCCGACATCGTCTCGGCCTCGGACGGGCCCATCGCCACCGACTTCGACTCCCACGACCACCGGGAGGGCCACTGCGCCCTGCAGGACGTGTGGCTGGCGGTCTCGGAGGAGATGCGGGCCCTGCTGGAGGGCTTCACGCTGGCCGACCTGGTGCAGCGCACCCTCACCGGCCACCCTGACGAGCGTCCAGATCTGACAGAACCTCTGCGAGTGCCGTCGGCAACGGATCGCTGAAGCTGAGCGTCTCGCCGCTGGCCGGATGGGTGAAGGCGAGCGAGATGGCATGGAGGAACGGCCGTCCGGGCCGGATGGCGGGGCGGTCCCCGCCATAGGCGGCGTCCCCCACCACCGGGTGGCCGATGGCGGCCAGGTGGACCCGGATCTGGTGGGTCCGGCCCGTCTCCAGCTTGCACTCGACGAGGGCGCACACCGGGTCGTCGTACTGGCGGACGACCTCGTAGCCGGTGCGGGCCTCCCGGCCCGCCTCGCGGACGGCCATGCGGGTCCGGCGGCGGTCGGAGCGGCCGATGGGGGCGTCGATCGAGCCCCGCCGGGTCTCGAAGCGGCCCCAGGCCAGGCCCAGGTAGACCCGCTCCATGTCCCGGGCGGCCAGGGCGGCGGTGAGGGCGGCGTAGGCGTCCGGGGTGCGGGCCACCACCATGAGGCCGCTGGTGTCCCGGTCGAGGCGGTGGACGATCCCGGGCCGCATCGGATCGCCCACCCCGGCGATGTCGGGGAAGCGGTCCAGCAGCCCTCCGGCCAGCGTGCCGGTGGGATGGCCGGCCCCGGGATGCACCACCAGGCCCGCCGGCTTGGAGACGACCACTACCTCGTCGTCGGCGTGGACGACGGTGAACTCGACCGCCTCGGGCGCGGGCGGGAGCTCGGGGGCCGGCTCCCCCACCACCTCGACGTCGTCCCCCTCGGCCAGGCGGCGGCTCTTGGACACCGGTCGCCCGGCCACCGTGACCGCCCCCTCCTCGACGAGGACGACGACCTCCGCCCGGCTCCAGCCGGTTAGGAGGGCCAGGGCCCGGTCCACCCGTTCCCCGGCGAGGGCGGAGGGGACGACGAACCGCTGATGGGGCGGGCTCACGCCCTCCAGCCTCGCACGAGGACGATGACGACCCCGATGCTGATGGCCGAGTCGGCCACGTTGAAGGTGGGCCAGAAGGACAGGTCGATGAAGTCGACGACGTGGCCCCGCAGGAGCCCCGGGGAGCGCACGATGCGGTCAGCGAGGTTGCCCACCGCCCCGCCCAGCACCAGGCCGAGGGTGAAGGCCATGACCGGATCGACCGTCCGGCGGGTGGTGCGGACGATGACCACGACCAGGACGATGGCCAGCACGGCCAGGAGCGGGGTGAACCCGGTGAACATGGAGAAGGCCCCGCCCGGATTGCGGGTGAGCCGCAGCATGAGCGTGTCGTCGATCAGGCGGATCGGGCCGTCAGCGAGCGCGGCGACCGCCCAGGCCTTGGTGGCCTGGTCGAGGAGGAGGACCACCAGGGCCACCAGGAAAGGCCCCCGGCTGCTCTGACCACCGCCCCGGACACCGTCTTCGGGGGTGCCGCTCACCTCAGGCTCGGTCAGCGCCGGCGCTCCTCCCGAGACTTGCACTCGATGCAGAGCGCGGCGTACGGGAGGGCCTCGAGCCGGGCCACGGAGATCCGCTTTCCGCAGCGTTCGCAGACCCCATAGGTGCCGTCGTCCATCCGGGCGATGGCCAGGTCGATCTCGTCAACGGCGGCCCGGGCCGAGGCCGACAGGGCCAGGTCACGCTCGCGCTCGATGTTGAGCGTGTCGCCCTCCCCGGATTCCTCGTCGAACTGGGTGTCGCCCCCCTCACGCTCGGAGGCCAGGGCCTCCGCCTCCGCGGCCAGGTCGAGCGCTTGGCGGAGATAGACCTCCCGCTCCTCTTCCAGGAGCCGCCGCAGCCGCTCCAGGGTCTTGGGCGGAAAGCTGGCGGTGACCCGAACCGGCTTCGGCGGCGGGGTCCGGGCCGGCGCCGCCTTCTTGGCGGCCGCCTTGACCGGGGCCGCCTTGACCGGGGGGGCCGGGGCGGGCGGGACCTTCTTGGCGGGGGCCTTCCGGGCTGGCGCAGACTTGGCCGGGGCGGCCTTGGCCGGGGCCTTCGTGACGGCCTTCTTGGCGGGGGCCGCCTTGGCGGTGGCCTTGGCCGGAGCCTTCTTGGCCGGGGCCTTGACCGCCTTGACCTGGGGTTTTGCCGTCTTGGCGGGCTTGGCCGCGGCCTTGGAGGCACCGGCGGACTTCGTCGCCTTGGCCGGCGCCTGGTCATTCACCGCCTTCACGGGCTTGGCCGCCTTGGCGGGTCCTTCCGCCTTGGCCGCCTTGGTCTTTCCGCCCGCCGGCTGCTTGAGGGACTCGCTGGCCCCTGCTCTTGGCATGAAGGTCCTTTGCGTCGCCGGGCGCTGTCGCCCGCTCACGATCCGTGGGGGCGACCGCGCAACAGGCACGTAATTTTACCTATGCGTCAAGCCCTGACCGGGGGATAGAGCGGTTCCCCGGTCGCGGACCGTGCAACAGGCACCCGAAACTTTCTGCCGATGCGATCAACCCCTGACCGGTGGATCTAGCCCCGCTCGACGCTAGCGGCGACGTCCGCCGGTGCCGCCTTCGGGAGCGTTGGCGGCGTCCAGGGCCACCCGGAGCCGCTTGTCGAACTCCTCGGCGTCGATGTTGCGCAGCCGGTAGCGCTTGGACCGCGAGGTGGCGCCGCTGGTCAGTTCCACGTCGGCCCGGTCCAGGCCCAGCGCCTCGGCCAGCAGGGCCTCGGTCGCCTCGTTGGCCCGGCCCTCGACGGGCGGGGCGGCGACCCGGACCTTCAGGGCGTCGCCATGGCGGCCCACCACCGCCGAGCGCCCCGCTCCGGGCTGGACGTGCACCTGGAGCAGCACGCCGTCGTCGGTCTCGTCGTACAGGTCAGTCAGGTCAGCCACCCCGGTACTCTACGCCGATGCCTTTTCCCCCCGTCGAAGGCAATGTGG
>JBOGFO010000223.1:0-2778 GCA_050743445.1 Acidimicrobiia bacterium | reverse complement strand
GCGCCCTCGAGCACATGGCCCGGGTGCTGGCCCCGGGCGGCCGGGCCATGATCCTGGTCTGGGGCCGGGCCCCCCGGGTCTGGTGGAGCCCCGTGATCGACCTGATCGAATCCCGGGCCGAGTACTACGCCGCCGTCTGCCCGATGATGTTCTTCTACGGCCTGACCGGCGTGCTCGGGCGCACGGTGTCCGAAGCCGGCCTCACCGTCCTCGCCGACGAGGCCGCCGACGAGCGGATGGCCTTCCCGACCATCGCCGACGCCGTGGACGCCGGCATCTACGGAGGCGCACTCGCCGGCCTGTTCTCCAACCGCCTCAACGCCGACCAGCAGGACGAGGTCCGCCGGCTCCTCGCCGAGCACCTGACCGGCCTGGCGGAACCCGATGGCGACGGGTTCCTCCTCCCTGCGGAGATCAGGATCGTCGTCGCCGAGAAGAGCGCCTAGCGCGGCCGGGGGCGGCGCCGGCGTGGGCCGGGCCGCGGGTGCTACACCGGGCCAATGCCGGAAAAGAAGCTCGTGCTGATCAAGGTGTTGGTAGAGGTTGAATCGGACACCGAGGTCGAGCGTCTAACGGAAGCGTTCGACGCGACGATCTGTCCGCACCCGGGCGGGTCGGACCACCGGTGTCCTAGCCGATGGTTCATCGTCTCGTCTGAGCTTGGCGAGAAAGAGGCCGCCGAGTGGGAGGAGCTGTTGAACGAGTAGGACGCCGAGGTGCCGCCTCGGGGTACGTTCGAGACGATGACCGCTTGGGGCAGCTCTGCCGGCGCCTGGCCCGACCTGGTCCAGATCGTCGCCATTCCGCCGCGCCCGGAGCGGAGGGGCTTGTGGAAAATCCTCTCCAGCTGGTGGCTGCTCGATGTGCTCTCCGGCGGTGGCTGGGAATGGTTGGGCGCGGCGGGCGGAAGCCGGCCGACGCGGGTGGTCGTCCGGTTTCGAGGGAGAGAACATCCTCTCTTCAAGGAGGACTCCCTCGATTCGGCTAAGGAGAAATGCGAACGGATCGCTCGCGAGTACGACGCGCTGGGGCGGTCTGAGTGGTGCCAGCGCTACGAAGTTCCCGCCGAGTTCTTTCGCTAGCTGGTGGTGGTGTTTATCCAGCAACCGCTCGGAGGTGCCGATGCCGAACGGCCCGGGTCAGAGCTTCTGGGTGGACGCCACGTCGTGCTGGAACACCCGGGCGTCACGGATCGCCGCCATCTGGTTCGACGACGGGCCCGAACCTCGGAACGCCTCCACCGCCTCGACCGAGTCCCACTCCTCGTAGATGTTGATGCGGCCGGCCTCGATCGGGTCGGCGGAGAGGTGGAAGTCGACGCACCCGTCCGCCTTCCGGGCCGCCATGATGATCTCCCGGCATCCCTGGAGGTAGGCGTCGCGGTCGGCCTCGTCGACGTAGATGGCGCCTGACACGATGATCATGGCGCCATTCTCGCTCCGTTTCGCCCGCCCGGGTTTCAGGCGGGGGTGAAGCGGCACGGCATGTGGGTGACGCCGTGGATGAAGTTGCCCACCAGGAGCTCCGGGCGGCCGAGCTCGAGGTCGGGGACCCGGTGGAGGAGCTCGCCGAAGATGGCCCGGAGCTGGCGGCGGGCGAGGGAGGCGCCCAGGCAGAAGTGAGGACCGCCCCCGCCGAAGCCGACGTGTTCGTTGGGGTGGCGGCCGACGTCGAAGCGGCCCGGGTCGGCGAAGGTGGCGTCGTCCCGGTTGGCCGAGGAGTAGAACAGCACGACCTTGTCGCCGGCGGCGATGGCCCGGCCGCCGAGCGTTGTCGCCCAGCGCCTTCATCCCGTGGCTGATCGTGCTGCGGGTCGTGTCGTTCCCGGCCACCGACAGCAGGACGAAGAAGGCACAGATCTCGTCGTCGGTCAGGCGCTCGCCGTCCACCTCGGCCTGGACCAGGGCGGTCATCAGGTCGTCGCCGGGTTCCGCCCGCCGGGCCTCGGCCATGGACCGGGCGGCGGCGTGGAGGGCGAGGAGCGAGTCAAGCAGCACCTGGAGCGGCTCACGGCCGGCCCGGATCTCGGGGTCGTTCCAGCTCACCATCGAGTCGGCGGCGTGGACGACCCCCACCCGGTCGTCGGGCGGGACGCCCACCATCTCCGAGATGGTCCACATCGGCATGCGCTGGGACACCGCGGTGACGACGTCGCACTCGCCCGGGCCGGCCACGAGGTCGTCCTCGATGGCGGCGGCCTGGTAGCGGATCTGGTCCTCGATGCGGGCCACCTGGCGAGGCGTGAAGGCGGAGCTGACGAGCCGGCGCAGCGTGGTGTGGCGAGGCGAGTCCATCGGCAGGAACGACTGGGCGGCGTCGAGGACGAACTGGGGGACGTCCTCCAGCATGACCCCCTGCCCGGAGCAGAACAGATCCGGGTTCCGGCTGACGTGGACCACGTCGGCGTGGCGGGCGACGGCCCAGTAGCCCGGGTCGTCGTCATGGGCCATCAGCCCCGGGCTCAGGCGCTGGGCTCGGAGCCGACGATGGACACGAACGACACGCACTCCCCGGGCTGGCCGCCGAGGTTGTGGGTGAGGCCGAGCTTCTTGCCCGCCTCGACAGTCTTGATGCGCCGCTCCTCGGGGGCCTCGCCCCGGAGCTGAAGCCAGCACTCGAACATCATCCGCAGCCCGGAGGCGCCGATGGGGTGCCCGAAGGCCTTGAGGCCGCCGTCGGGGTTCACCGGCAGGTCGCCGTGGAGGTCGAAGGTCCCGGCCAGGACCTCCTTCCACCCGAAGCCCCGCTCGGCGAAACCGAGGTCCTCCATGAGCACCA
>JBOGFO010000222.1:0-6368 GCA_050743445.1 Acidimicrobiia bacterium | reverse complement strand
TCGTGGTCCTGCTGCTCGGTGTCCTGATCGTCGACGGCCTCCCCGCCTTCGGGGCCGACGTCGGCGGCGTCCTCGCCGCCGGTCCGGCCTTCGTGTTGGTGGTGTGCCTCCTCTTTGGCGCCCGGCTGGGTCCCCGCACGCTGGCCGCCGGCGTGCTCGGCACGGTCCTGGCCCTGGGTGCCTTCGTTCTCTTCGACCTGGTCCGCCCCCCGGAGGACCGGAGCCACCTGGGCCGCCTGGTGGAGCAGATCGACGCCGACGGTTGGGGCGCCTTGGCCCAGGTCGTGGAGCGCAAGGCCGACGCCAACATGTCGGTCCTCACCCGGTCGCCCTGGACCCCCATGGTCCCGGCCGCGCTCGCCTTCGTTGCCTACCTGGTATACCGGGCGCCGTCCGCCCTCACCGCCATCGGGCGCCGGATGCCCCAGCTCCGACCCATCCTGATCGGCCTCCTCGTCGCCGGTGTCCTCGGCTTCGCCCTCAACGACTCGGGCATCGCCGTGCCCGGCATGATGCTCGGTGTCCTCAACCCCGTCCTCGTCTACCTCTCCGCCCGGTGGGCCTGAGATGCCAGTGGGCCTGAGATGACAGTGCTCATCGGGGTGGCGACCGGGTTCCTGGCCGCCCGGCTCCTGTGGCTGGCGGCCGGCGGCCTCTTCGCCGTCCCCGTTCTCGAACGCCAGAACTTCCGGGGCCGCAACGTGCCGACCGGGGTGGGCGTCCTGGTCGCCCTGGCCGTCGTGGTCGTCGAGGGGGGGCGCGCCCTGGCGGCGGCCGCCGGCATCGGGGCGCAGGCCGGCCCCGGTCCCGCCCGGGTGGCGGTGCTCACCGCCGCCCTCGGCTTCGCCGCCCTCGGCTTCATCGACGACGTGACCGGTGGTGAGGGGGAACGGGGCTGGCGGGGCCACCTGCGGGCTCTGGGCCGGGGACGGCTCTCCGCCGGGGGCGTCAAGCTCCTGGGCGGGGGCGCCCTGGCGCTGGTCCTCGCCTCGGCGACCGGATCGGGCACCAGCCTGGCCCGCCTCGCCGCCGACGGAGCCCTCGTGGCCCTGGCCGCCAACCTGGCCAACGGCTTCGACACCGCTCCGGGCCGGACCGTCAAGCTGGCACTGGTGGCCTGGGTTCCGCTGGCCGTGGTGGCCGGCACGGGGACGGTGGGCGTGGCCCTGGCCCCGGTCGTGGGAGCCGCCGTCGGCCTCCTCCCCGAGGATCTCGGGGAGCGCCTCATGCTGGGGGACGCCGGCGCCAATGCCGTGGGCGCCGTCCTCGGTGTCGGCGCCCTGCTCGCGCTCTCCCCCGGCGCCCGGACCGGGGCCACGATCGTGCTGGTGCTCCTCAACCTGGCCGCCGAGGTCGTGTCCTTCAGCCGGGTGATCAGCCGGAACCCGCTGCTCCGCCGGCTCGACGGGCTCGGTCGGCGGTCCTGACGCCGGTGGCCGGTGCAGGAATATCTCCGGGACGGGGCTGGTTGCAGTGAGCACCTGTTCGGAAGGGAGTCTCATGGCCATCACGGAGTCACCGGCCCAGGTTCTGGACTGCAAAGGGATGCAGTGCCCGATGCCGGTCATCAAGACCGCCCAGGCCATGAAGGGCATTGAGCCGGGCCATGTCCTTGAGCTCCTCGCCACCGACCCCGGGGTCGAACCCGATATGAAGGCGTGGAGCACCAGGACGGGTAACGAGTTCCTCAGGATCGAGCGCGAGGGCGACGTCTTCCACGTCTTCCTGCGCCGAGCATCCTAAGGCCAACGACCCCCGCAGACCGGCTAGGGCACACCTGTCCGGGTCCGTTACGATGGAGGGTCGCGACCTGGAGGAGGCGGACCGTTGGTCATCGCCAGTATCGATCCGAAGCTCCGCCGCGAGTTGGACGAGCTGGTGTCGTCGTTGTGCAAGGCCATGAATGACGCCAAGCGCCTCCTCGCCCTCTACGCCCTGCGGGACGGGCCCCACACCGTGAGCGAGCTGTGCGAGGTACTGGAGGCGCCGCAATCCAACACCTCCCAGCATCTTGCCGTCCTGCGCGACCGGGGGCTGGTCGACACGCAACGGCAGGGGAACAACGTCGTGTACTCCCTTCGTCACCCCAAGGTGATCGACGCCATCGACATTCTCCGCTCGGTCATGGAAGACGAGTTCGCCCGCCAACAGGCGCTCCGGGCGCCGTGACCACCGGGGAGATGCCGAGCCCGGCGGAGGTCCGCCAGGCGTTGACGGCGGTGATCGACCCCGAGTTGGGCATCAACATCGTCGATCTCGGCCTGGTCTACGACGTCGATGTGGAGGACCGCGCCATCGTGGTGCGCTACACACTCACCACCATGGGGTGCGGGCTCGGTCCGGTGATCGCCGGGCAGATGACCGAGGTGCTCTCGGAGTTCCCCGCCGACGAGGTCCGCACCGAGCTGATCTTCCGCCCGCCCTGGTCGCCCGAGCTGATTTCTCCCGAGGGCAAAGCCTTCCTCGGGATCTAGCAGGTCTAGGTCTCCGTCGGCTCGAAGGTCCCCTCCAGGTGCCACACGCCGGTGAAGTTGTTGAACGGGCCGCCCACGATCTGGCTCGACCAGTCCAGCGTATACGCCTTGGTGGCCTCGTCGTAGGTGCCGGTCGGGCCGACCGTCAGCCCCGGCCGGTCACCGCCCGGTTTGGGGGCCCCCTGGTTGAAGTGCTGCTTGTTCCAGGCGGCGGCGTAGGCGCTCAGGTCACCGGAGAGCTTGCCGTTCTCGACCATGATCGTGGGCAGCGACGTCCCGCTGCCCGTCTGGGGATCCTTCTCGTTGGTGGCGATGGCGAATGTGACCGCGAACCACACCGTCGGCTGGGTGACCGACGAGGCGGTCCCGTTGCCCTTCTCGTCGAAGGCCGGATCGGGGTAGGGCTGGTAGGCCCCCGTCGTGAGCCCGCCCTCGTTGCCCGGCTTCATGGGGGCCCACGTCTTGTCCCCGCAGGGTGAGTCGCCGTTGGGGACGTAGGGGCCGTCGCCCGGCTTGCCGTTGGGCTGGATCATGCGGAAGTAGGAGCCCTTGGTCACCGGGCCGGTGTCGTCGCAGACGCCCGGGTCGATCTTGAACACGCCGACCAGCTCCTCGGCTCCGGCGGACGGGGTCCTCTCGTCGCCGCCTCCGTCGTCGCCGCAGGCGGACGTCACCAGGGTCAGCGAAAACACCAGCCACAGCGTCAGCCGACGTCGCATCGATACTCCTCCTCGTCTTGGGCCGAGCCAGGGAGCGGCTCGGTCGGCTAAGTGCGCCGCACGGCGGCGAGGGCCAGGCCGGTGACCATGAGCCCGGGCAGGATGAAGAAGAACGGGAACAGGGAGAAGGGGGGCAGCGCCTTCACGGCGCTGTACTCCACCAGGTTGTCGTTCATGGCCCCGAGGAAGTCGGCGAACTCGGCGGAGATGGTGCTCCACTGGCCGGAGAACTTGGAGATGGCCGGGTAGTCCGTTGCTGCCGACGGGCCGGCCAGGGGAATGAGGTCGTTGCGCAGCTGGCCCTCGGCCAGGCCGATGACGGGGAAATAGCCCTGGATGTTGGTGATGTTCTCCACGGTCATGATGGGCGCGAAGTCGTCGATCATCGCCTTGCCTTCGAAGGCCCGGTTCTCCCCGCCCATCATCTGGAAGATGAAGGGGGCGGCGATGAGCCCGACGCCCATCACCACCAGCGCCTTGCCCGGTACCCCGGCGCCGTGTCCGGCCCGGGCCCGCTTGATGGCGGCCCGGGCCAGGAGGGCGATCATGACGCCCGGCAGGATGAAGAAGAAGGGGAACAGGAAGAACTTGGGCAGGGCGTTCACGGCCGCGTAGTTGTCGAGGTTGGCGGCGATGTCGTCGACCATCCCCGACATGTCCTCGTCGATGCCGATCGCATCATCCGCCGCCCCCCGCCACTTGGCGCTCCAGTCCTCCACGGCGGCGACGGCCTGCTGCTGGGGGCGTGTGGTGGCAGCCGCGGCCACGGCGGGGAGCAGCTTGGTGCGGGCCTCCTCCTCGGCAGCGTTGATGGTGACCAGGAACCCCTGGAACTGGGTGATCCGGGGCTCGGTCATGTAGGGCTTGAAGGCGTCCATCATGTCGGCGCCCTTGAGCGCCCGGTTCTCCCCGCCCAGCATCTGGAAGATGAAGGGGGCGGCGATGAGTCCGATGCCGATGACCAGCGCCACCCGCAGCGGGGTGATGGCGGCGGAAGGGGTGGCGGTGCGTTGCTTGACGCGGGCGGCGGATTCGGCCAGGCGCTCGGAGGCGGTGAGGTCGGCGTCCCCGCTGGCCACCGCTCAGCCCTCCCGGGGCCGCCGGGACAGCCGGCGACCGGCCAGGGCCAGGACGAGGAGAGCGGCGGGCAGGGTGGCCGGCCACGGCGGGCCGGTGCGGGCCGTGACCCCGGTGCCGGCCACCTGGCCGGAGGTGGTCTGGCCGGTCCCCTCGGTGGAGGGCAGGGTCGACGAACCCGATCCGCCGGCGGAGCCACCTGATGTGCCGCCCCCACCCACCGGGGTGGTGGTCGTCTGGGTCACGGCCGGTTCGAAGACCCCCTCGAAGTGCCACTTGCCGGTGAAGTTGTCGAAGGCACCGCCGACGATGGTGCTGGCCCATTCCATGGTGAACTTCCTGGTGGCGGCGTCGTAGGTTCCGCTGAGGGCGGTGGTGGCTCCCGGGGTGGAGCCGTCAGGTTTGGGGGCACCCTGGTTGAAGTGCTGGCCCTGGTAGGCGGCGGCGAAGGCCCGCATGTCGCCGGTGATCATGCCGGCGCCGTCGACGACGATCTCGGGCAGGATGGTGGCCAGGCTGGTCTGGGGGTCGGTCGGGTTGGTGGCCGTGGCGTACTTGGAGCCGAAGAACTCCTTGGGCTGAGTGATCTTGTCGTTCGCCCCCTGCTGCGAGCCACCCTCGGTGGTGAACGGCGGGTCGGGTTGCGGCTGGAAGGCGACGGTGGACAGCCCGCCGTCCTTGCCGGGCTGCATGTCGGTGTAGCTCTTGTCGGAGCATGTCGAGGAGGTGTTCGACAGGTAGGGTCCGTTGGCCGCGCTGCCGCCGGGCTGGATCATGCGGAAGTAGGTGCCCGACGGGTTCCCGCTGGTGCATGCCGCCGCCGTGAGTCGGAACAGGCCCTTGAGCGCCCCGGTGGTCTGTCCGGCGGTGAGCCGGGGCGGCGCCGGCGCGCCGTGCGAGCCGGCGGAGGAGGGCTGGGCCCCGGGCAGGGGAAGCGGGAGACCGAGGATGCCGTCGCCGCCTTCGCCCTGATCCGGGTTCCGGGGCCCTTGGGCCGGAGCGGCGCCGGCCGGCTCGAAGGTGCCCTCCAGGTGCCAGCGGCCGGTGAAGTTGTTGAACGGGCCGCCCACGATGGTGCTCGACCACTCCAGGGTGAAGCGGCGGGTGGCGGAGTCGTAGGTGCCGGCCGGCCCCGACGTCAGCCCCGGGTTCGACCCGTCGGGCTTGGGGGACCCCTGGTTGAAGTGCTGGCCCTGGTAGGCGGCGGCGAAGGCGGACATGTTGCCGCCCAGCTTGCCGGCGCCGTCGTGGGTCACGGTGGGAACGGGTGTCGCGGTCGACGTCTGTGGGTCGGTGGAGTTGGTGGCGGTGGCGAAGTTCCGCCCGAAGAAGCCCTTGGGCATGGTGATCCGGTCGGCCGCGCCGTTGCCGCCGGCGTCGAAGGCGGGATCCGGGTGGGGCTGGTGGGCCGCGGTGGACAGCCCCCCGTCTGAGCCCGGCTGCAGGTCGGTGTAGGTCTTGTCGGCGCAGGCGGACGAGTTGTTCTCGATGAAGGGCCCGTCGGGGCCACCACCGGGCTGGATCATCCGGAAGTACGAACCGGACGCCGAGCCCCCGCAGTTGGCGGCATCGATGCGGAACAGGCCCTTGAGGTCCTCGCCTCCGGCCGTCGGCATGATGGCGGCCGGGATGTCCGGGATGTCCGGGACGCCGAGCGCCTCCGCGGCCTCCTCGACGGCGCCGGGCGGCGGGAAAGCGAATCCGGTGGTGGAGAGGACGGTGAGCGCGGCGAATCCGGCGAGCCGAACCCGACCCGCTGCCCAGCGCGGGCGCGTGGTCATGGAATTTCCCCCCAAGCGGCGGCGGTGAAGGTGTCCTCGGGATGAAGGTGGAAGGGCCCGACCGCCGCTCGGCGGGCTCTCCCACCGGTGCGGGCTAGATGAACAGGGTGATGTCGGCCTCGGCGGCCATGTCGATGAAGCTGGCCGCGCCGAGCGGGGTCTCGAGCCCGTCGATGAAGTCCTCCTTGGCGTCGAGGCCGTAGAGCTCCATCGTCATCTGGCACGGGTGGAGCTTGACGCCCAGGTCCTGGGCCATCCCCAGCAGCTCGGTGGCGCTGGCCACGTTGTACTGCTTGGCCAGCTTCTTGATCATGGTC
>JBOGFO010000221.1:0-6698 GCA_050743445.1 Acidimicrobiia bacterium | reverse complement strand
GCACGGCCTTCGTCGCGGGCGCAGCCTTTTTCGCGGGCGCGGCCTTCTTCGCGGCCTTCTTGGCGGGCGCGGCCTTCTTGGCGGGCGCGGCCTTCTTGGCGGGCGCGGCCTTCTTGGCCGGGGCGGCCTTCTTGGAGGGGGCGGCCTTCTTGGCGGGCGCGGCCTTCTTGGCCGGGGCGGCCTTCTTCACCGCCGCGCTGGTCGAAGCCCCTCTGGTCGCGGCCGCCGTTCGGGCGGGAACGCGAGTGGCCGGAGCTTCCGCGGTCTCGTCGTCGACCTTGTCCTGGAACTTTGCAGCCATTGTCGTCCCTCACCTGTCTCAGCCGTTACTTATGTTGCCAGTGTGATTCATGGAGACAAAAAACACCAGCCCTCAAGGGAGCAAAGCTGGTGAACTTCATTGGTGGACTCCGGCACCCCGCCACCCGTCGAAGCCTTTGTGCGCAACGAGGAATTGCGCCTCGCCACCTTGATGGTGGCGCTCGTCCTGACGCCCGGAGCACTTGAGAAAATTTCTCCTACGGACGGATCACGGCTCGCGACCGAGGCGCAACCGGGATTTGGGAGCCGGCGGCGGCGCGGTCCGGTGCGTCCCCCGCGGAGCTGCTGAGTCACGTCGCGAAGCGTCTGGACGGGAAGGACAGCTACCACTTACAGTGGCCCGCACCCTGGGGTTGTGGCGGAAAAGGCGACGATGGAGCCGCAAGAGGTAGCGGGCAAAGAGTTCCTCATTGGCATGAGGGGCTACATCCGGGAGGACGTCCGGTCCTATCTGCGGGCCGTGGCGGAGGAGCTGTTCCGCCAGCACGAGGTGATCGAAGGCCTGCGCCGCAAGCTCGACGACGCCAACCGCCGCCTCGAGGAAGCCGACTGGCGCCTGGCTGAAGCGAACGGCGAGCGCGCTGTCGAGGTCGATCGGCCCACGCTGGTCAAGCTCGTGGGGGAGGAGGCGTCCGCCATCCTCTCCAGCGCCGACGGCGCCGCCGAGCGCATCCGCTTCGAGGCCGAGCGTTACGCCGCCTCGGTGCGCGACGGCCTGGTCTCGACCACCGACCACCTGGCCGAGCTGCACACCGAGCTCGGACGGCTCCTGGTCGAGCTGGCCTCGGTGGAGCAGCAGTCGCGCGGCATCCGGGTCCCGCCGCAGGGCGACGTCGTCCTGCTCGGCCCCGAGGACGAGTACCCCTTCGGGAGCGAGGAGCTCCGCCTCGACGAGGAGCGACCTGACGTCCCTGATTACGGCGTGAGCAACTAGGCGACGGAGGCGACGGCCGGCGGGAGCACGACGACGGCCTCGCCTTCCCGGGCCAGGCTCTCGGCCCACTCCAACGTGTCGGGGACCTCGGTGCAGTACACGATCTGGATGGCTTCGGACAGGCGGGCCAGGAGATGCAGGAGGTCCTGGCGGTCGGCGAGCTCGAAGCCGGCGAAGGCATCGTCGATGAAGAGCGGGATGGGTTCGGCGTGGGGGCCGATCCGGTAGGCCCGGGCCACGCGGTCGAGGAGGACGGTCTCGGCTTCGTCGAGTGTCTTGAGCTGATAGCCGGCCCGGGCCCCGGCTTCCAGGAAGGCGATGCGGCGGCTGAGCTCGTCCCGGCGCTCATCGATCGGCCGGGTGTCGGGAAGCTCGCGTTCGAGTCGGTAGGCCGCCTCGAACAGCGCGGCTCGCTCCTCCAGCAACGGTTCGGGGTCGGGGAGGGGCTCCTCACTCAGGAAGAGAGGATCGTCGCTCGGTGGCAGTTGGTAGGTGGCCAGCACTCGCCGGGCCTCGGCCAGCTCGACCTCCACATCCCGGAGCAGGTCGCCGGTGGGCGGGTCACGGTCGTCCTGCGCCGCCCGGGCTGCCTGGGACGACAGAGCGCTGAGCGCGAGGGCGAAGTCGCGCTCTCGATCGCGGGCAACGCCCGGCGGTGGAAGGACGCCGGCGGCGGTCAGGAGCGCCTCAAGACGGACGCCCGCCGCCTCGTAGGCGGCTTCGGCCTCCGCCAGGGCATGCCGGAGCCGGGCCTCCTGGGCCGGGTCGAGTCGCTCCTCTTCGGCTTCGGCTTCGACTTCGGTTTCGGCCGCGTCGGCGTCGGCGAGCTCCAGCAGGGCACGGTTCTCCCGAGCCTCGCGGTCGGCGGCGAGCAGAAGCTCGACCCGGTCCAGCTGGTAGGCGAGCCAGGAGCCGAACCCGAGCGCCTCGAGGGCGGCCTGCTCCCGCCGCTGGGCCCGGGTCAGGCGGCGCCGGGCGGCCATCGCCAACGCCGGAAGCCGGGACCGGTCGAGCTGGCGCTCGGCGGCTTCCACGTCCTGGTGGGCGAGCTCCAGCTCGGACATCGGGACACTCTCGACGGGGTCGCCGTCTCCGGCTGGGGGGCGAGCTCCCACCGGCGCAGGGTTGTCGCCCAGGGCGAGCCGGGCGACCTCGAGGGAGCCGGCCGCCTTCAGCCACTCCTCACCCGCTTCGATGGCGTCGAGGATGGAGGCGGCCGCCGCCCGCTCCTCCGCCACCGCCTCGCGCAGGGGTTGGGCCTCGGCCTCCAGCCGGTGGACGACTTCGAGCGTCTCCGCATGCAGGCGCAGGGTCCGCTGGTCCTGGAGCCAACCCAGGACCTCGTCGATCTCGGCGATGCCCCGGTGCAGATCGTCCACGTGGCGAAACTGGGCGAGCATGGCTTCGTGCTCGGCGAGGATCTCGGCCAGCGCGGCGCGGGCCTCGACCAGCTCGTCCTCCGCAGCCCACGGGTCGATGTCCGCACCCTTGAAGTCGGAGGCGACCACCCGCATGAGCGCACGGGCGGACGGGCCGTCGAGCCCCGAGGGTGCGAACCAGTCGAAGCGCCCGTCGAGGGGGAGATCGGCCGCCGCCGGCGTGGCGTCGCCGCCCGTGGCCACGTCGATGATCCGGGCCGCGCCGTGATGGTCACGCTCGAGCAGGATCCGGCGGCCGGTGTGGTCGGTGAAGACGAGGCCCACGCTGTCACCCGACGACGCTCCGAGCAGGACCCCCAGGGCGCGCTCGATCCAGCCGGAACGAGCCCGGCTGTGAAGCGGTCCGACCACCGTCAGACGCGGGTGGAAGGCCGCGGTGACCGGAAGGCCGTTCACCCGGTAGGCCAACTCTTTGAATTGCATGTGGTCGAAAGGACCTCGATTGAGCGCTCGGTTCTCGTATCGGTGGGCCGATCGGCCTACTGGAGAGCGCAAGGCGGCCAGAAGGCCCATGTCTTCCGGCGTGGCAGACTCCCGGCCGATGCTGGTCGTCAGGCGGGCGGAGGCGGAGGCACTGCTCGACCCCGACGCGCTGCGCGCCGCGGTGGGGGCGGCCATGGCCGACCTGAGCGCCGGGAGGGTCTCGATGCCCCTTCGGATCGCCGCCCAGGTGGCGGAACCGGAGGGCCTCCTGGCGGCCATGCCGGCCCACGTCCCGGGGCTCCCGCTCCTCGGCGCCAAGCTGGTGAGCCTCTTCCCCCAGAACGCGGCCGGCGGCCGTCCGACCCACCACGCGGTGGTCGTCGTCTTCGACGACCGGACCGGCACCCCGGTGGCCCTGCTCGACGGCACCGCCATCACCACCGCCCGCACCGCCGCCGGCTCCGCGTTGTCGACCGAGCTGCTGGCCCGCCCGGGGGCCCGGACCCTGGCCATCCTCGGAACCGGTGTGCAGGCCCGGGCCCACGCCGTGGCCGTGGTGCGCACCCGTCCCTTCGCCGAGGTCGGCATCGCCGGCCGGAGCCGGGAGCGCGCCGAGGCGCTGGCCGGTGAGCTCGACGGGGTCCTGCCCTGCCCGGTGGTCGCCGCCGGCGGCTGGGCCGAAGCCTGCGCCGGCGCCGACGTGGTCTGCGCCACCACCCATGCCTCGGAGCCGGTCGTCCGCCGGAAGGATCTCGGGCCCGGCACCCACGTGACCTCCGTCGGCTGGAACGCGGACGGCCGGGAGGTCGACTCCGACACCGTGTGCGACGCCGTGGTGGTGGTCGAGTCCCGGGCCGCCGTGCTGGCCCCGCCGCCCTCCGGGAGCAACGACCTCCGGCTCCCGATCGAGGAGGGTCGGATCGGTCCCGACCACATCTACGCCGAGGTCGGCGAGCTGCTGGCGGGCACCTGCCCGCTCCCGGCCGCCCCCGGAGGGATCACCCTGTACAAGTCGGTGGGCGTGGCCGTCCAGGACCTCGCCGCGGCCCACCTCGTCCTCCAGCGGGCCGTCGCCACCGGGGCGGGCATCGACGTCGACCTGTGACAATTGTCTCGGCCTGAAGACCTAGGCGGACATCCCGGCCCAAACCGTTCGTGCGCCCGATGCGCCCCAAGGGCTCAATCCGTACCTTGATCCCATGGACATGGGAATGAGTCACTGGATGGCGTTGCGGAGCGCGATGGAGGGCGACCCGCCCAAGCGCAACTTCAGCAAGGCCACGCTACGCAGAGTCGCCGGCTTCGCCCGTCCCCACCGGCGCTCGCTGGCCATCTTCCTCTTCTTCAGCGTGATCTCCGCCGTGCTGGCGGTCGGCACCCCGGTGCTGGCCGGCCGGGTGGTCGACGTCATCGTCAAGCAGGGCGATTCCGGAACGGTGGTGCGCCTCGCCCTGCTCATCGCCCTCGTCGCCGTTCTCGATGCCGGCGCCGGCATCGTCACCCGCTGGTTCTCGGCCCGCATCGGCGAGAACCTGATCCTCGATCTGCGCCGGGCGGTCTTCAGCCATGTCCAGCGGATGCCGGTGGCCTTCTTCACCCGGACGAGAACCGGAGCCCTGGTCAGCCGGCTCAACAACGACGTGATCGGGGCCCAGCGGGCCTTCACCTGGACGCTCTCCGGGGTGGTGAGCAACGTGATCGCCCTGCTCCTCACCCTGGGTGTGATGCTGCGGCTGTCGTGGGGGATCACGGCGCTGGCTCTCGTCCTCCTGCCCGTCTTCGTGATCCCGGCCCGGCGCATGGGCGGCCGGCTGGCCCACCTCGAGCGGGAGGCCGCCAACCACAACTCGGCCATGACGACCCAGATGACCGAGCGCTTCTCCGCTCCCGGGGCCACCCTGGTGAAGCTGTTCGGGCGGCCTGCGCTCGAGGCCCATGAATTCGGCTACCGGGCCGAGCGCGTGGCCGACATCGGCGTGCGCACGGCGATGTCCCAGTGGGTGTTCCTCACCGCCCTCACCCTGGTGTCGGCCCTGGCCCTGGCCCTGGTCTACGGCCTGGGCGGCTGGCTGGCCCTGGAGGGCCGCCTGGAGCCGGGGGTGGTCGTCACGCTGGCCCTGCTCCTGACCCGCCTCTACGGTCCGCTCACGGCGCTGGCCAGCGCCCGGGTCGACATCATGTCCGCCCTTGTCAGCTTCGAGCGGGTGTTCGAGGTCCTCGACCTCGAGCCGATGATCACCGAGAAGCCCGACGCCGTCCGGGTGCCCGACGGCCCGGCCGCCATCGAGTTCGACAACGTCCGCTTCGGCTACCCCTCGGCCGACCGGGTGTCCCTCGCCTCCTTGGAGGAGGTGGCCACCCTCGACACCCGCACCGGCCAGCAGATCCTCCACGACGTGTCCTTCCGGGTCGAGCCCGGCCAGGTGGTGGCGCTGGTGGGTTCCTCCGGGGGCGGCAAGTCGACCATCGCCTCCCTGGCCCCCCGGCTCTACGACGTCGACGGCGGCGCCGTCCGCATCTCGGGTGTCGACGTCCGGGACCTGTCCTTCGACTCCCTGCGCCAGACCTTGGGCATGGTGACCCAGGACGGCCACCTGTTCCACGACACCATCGGGGGGAACCTGCTCTTCGCCCGGCCCGACGCCACCGAGGAGGAGCTGTGGGACGCCCTGCGCCGGGCCCGCCTCGGCGACCTGGTGCGGTCGCTGCCCGACGGGCTCGACACGGTGGTGGGGGAGCGGGGCTACCGCCTCTCCGGTGGTGAGCGCCAGCGCCTGACCATCGCCCGCCTGCTGCTGGCCCAGCCCCGGGTGGTCATACTCGACGAGGCCACCGCCAGCCTCGACTCGGCGTCGGAGGCCGCGGTGCAGGCGGCGCTGGTCGACGCGTTGGCCGGGCGCACCGCCCTGGTCATCGCCCACCGGCTCTCGACGATCCGCGAGGCCGACGTGATCCTGGTGATCGAGCACGGCCGGATCGTGGAGCGGGGCCGCCACCACGAGCTGCTGGCCGCCGGCGGCCGCTACGCCGAGCTCTACCGGACGCAGTTCGCCGACGACCCGGGCTCCACCGCCGTCGCCTGAGGCCGGCGAGGCGGGCTGAGCCCTGGCCGGGCGGGCTGGGCTTGGCCCGGGCCCGACTGGGGCGGGCCTACCCTGGCCGGCCATGACGGTGCCCGACTTCGACGTCGACCTCGGGCCGGAGCTCGAGGCCGGGATGGCGGAGCACCGGGCCGAGGTCGACCGTATCGCCGAAGGGCCGTGGCCGCCGACGTTCGCCGACACGATCGAGGCCCTCGAACGGGCCGGCGGGCGGCTGCACCTGGCCGAGCGGCTGTTCGCCGATGCCTCGGGCTCGCGCTCGACGCCCGCCCTCCGGGTGCTGGAGGCGGGGATGCTGCCCCGCCTCGCGTCCCACCGCGACGCCGTGGAGCTCGACCCGCGGATCTTCGCCCGGATCGCCGACCTCGTGGCCCGGCGCGACGAGCTGGCCCTCGACGCCGAGCAGGCGTGCGTGCTCGACCGCTACCACCGCGACGTCGTCCGCGCCGGGGTGACCCTGGACGCTGCCGCTCAGACGCG
>JBOGFO010000220.1:0-4281 GCA_050743445.1 Acidimicrobiia bacterium | reverse complement strand
GCGGCGGCCGCCGCCGAGGCCGGCACCCGCCTGTCCCGCTCCACCCTCGACCGGCTGGCCCGGGAGGCCGTCGGACCGGGCGACCCCTGGCCCGAGGAGGCCCGCCACGCCCTGGTCCGCCTGCTCGGGGCCGGACCCACCGCCATCGGGGTGATCGAGGCCCTCGACCAGCGGGGCCTCATGACCCGCATCCTCCCCGAGTGGAGCGCCGTGCGCTGCCTCCCGCAACGCAACGCCTACCACCGGTTCACCGTCGACCGGCACCTCTGCGAGGCGGCCGCCGGGGCCGCCCACCTGGCCGACCAGGTGCGCCGCCCGGACCTGCTGTTGGTGGGCGCCTTCCTCCACGACATCGGCAAGGGGTTCCCCGGTGACCACACCGACACCGGGATGGTGGCCGTGGCGCAGATCGCACCCCGCATGGGGTTCGAGCCCGACGACGTCGAGGTCCTGGTCGACATGGTCCGCCACCACCTGCTGCTCCCGGACGTGGCCACCCGGCGCGACCTGGCCGACGAGTCCACCGCGGCCACCGTGGCCCGCCTGGTGGGCGACGTCGACCGGCTCGAGCTGCTGGCCGCACTCACCGAGGCCGACTCCATCGCCACCGGACCCGCCGCCTGGGGACCCTGGAAGGCCGGTCTGGTACGCGAGCTGGTGTCCCGGACGGCGCCCGTCCTGGCCGGCCACGCCATCAGGCCGGCGGCCGACGCGCTGCCCGCCGGCACCGACGACCTCGTGGCCCGGGTCCGCGGCGGCGAGGAGCTCGTCCTCGAGCTCGACGGGCCGGTGCTCACGCTCGTGGCCCTCGATCGCCCCGGCCTCTTCTCCAAGGTGGCGGGCATCCTCGCCCTCCACGGCCTCGACGTCGTCTCCGCCCGGGCGTGGTCGCCGGAGGAGGGGATCGCCGCCGACCGGTTCCGGGTCCAGAGCCTCTACGGCACGGTTCCCGACCGGGCGGCCCTCGAGGACGACCTCCGGCGGGTCCTCTCCGGGCGTCTCTCGCTCGAGGCCCGTCTGGCCGACCGGGCCCGCGACTACGCCGCCGCCCCCCGGCCCCCGGCGGCGGCCCCGGCCCGGGTCGAGGTGACGGTCGACAACGACGCCTCCGAGGCGGCGACCGTCATCGAGGTCCGGGCGCCGGACCGGATCGGGACCCTCTACCGGATCACCCGGGCCCTGGCCGAGCTGCACCTCGACGTCCGTCTGGCCAAGGTCTCCACCCTCGGCCACGAGGTCGTCGACGCCTTCTACGTCGTGGACGGGGCCGGCTCGAAGCTCACCGACGCCGACCATCTCGACGAGGTCAGCCGGGCGGTCGCGGCCCACCTCTCGTAAGGGCCCCCAAACCCGTAACGATTACGCATGGCGGCCCCGGACGGGGACCGTATTGTCGCGGGGGCTGGTCCAAACGCGCACGAAAGGGGGCAATGTGACGAAGAGTGGTCAAACCGGTCTTCTTGCCCTCGATCTGACGGGGCCGGTATAAATGGTGAGCAGCTGTTCACGAGTCTGCTGGTCTCGCCAGCTGTCCTCATCGTCGCTACACAGAGTGAGCCAGGGGTTCCGCGTGGGGGGAATCAGGCTGAGTCGGCTTTCATGCGCCGCGCTCGCAGGAACCATCCAAGGCTGGGGAGCAAAGGGAGGTCGGGAATGGTGTCGCGCCGTCTCATAGCCCTATTGGTGATTGGGCTGGCTAGCGCCGCGGCGTGCGGCGGAAGCGCTGCGCAACGCGAAGCCCTCGAGGTTCAGGCCCAGACGAGCGGTCAGGCCGCGCCGGTCGCCGGTGACGCCACCGCCGGGGCCTCCGACTACAGCTCCGCCGCCCCGGATGCGGCCACGTCGGGTGGTGACGTCTCGGCCGCCCCGTCCGCCTCCGGATCAAGCGGCGGTGGCAGCGCCCCGGCAGCCCAGTCGGGCTCGGGGACGGCCACGCCGAAGGCCGGCCAGGCCGCCTCCGGGGGCCCGTCCAGTGCCGCGTCGCAGACACCGGGCGGCCAGCCCGCCGCCGGTTCGTCCGGCAACGCTCCGGCGGGCGGCGA
Source organism: Acidimicrobiia bacterium (assembly GCA_050743445.1). Classification (GTDB taxonomy): domain Bacteria; phylum Actinomycetota; class Acidimicrobiia; order IMCC26256; family BP-133; genus CAWBJP01. The sequence continues at coordinate 2,239 of JBOGFO010000220.1, read as the reverse complement.
GCAAGCTCCCGCTCAGGTGGCGCCCAAGCCCGGCGCCCAGGTGGGCGGCGCCACCGACGAGGGCGTCACCGCCAACTCGATCAAGGTCGGGCACATCGGCATCTACTCGGGACCGGTCGGCTCCTTCGGTGACGACCTCTCCTACGCCGGCCGGGCCGTGCTCCAGTCGCTCAACGACGCCGGCGGGATCAACGGCCGCAAGCTCGACGTCCTGGTGCGGGACGACGCCTGGGACGGCACCAAGGGCATGAACGCCGCCCGGGACCTGGTCGAGCGCCAGAAGGTCTTCGCCTTCTGCTGCATCATGTCGGTGAACACCTCCGACCCGCTCACCCCCTACCTGGACGAGAAGAAGATCCCCCACGTCGGGGCCGACGGCTGGGGCGAGCCCCAGTACAGCGGGGAGTGGACCTTCCCGGTGTCGGCGTCCGCCGTGACCGAGGCCCACATGCTGGCCAAGTACCAGGCCGAGAAGCAGGGGGCCAAGCGGGTCGCGATCCTCTACATCAACAACCCGACTGGGCAGGCCTACGTGAAGGCCTACGACGAGGTCATCAAGAAGTTCGGCGGCGAGGTCGTCTTCTCCCAGCCGGCCACCTTCGACGACCCCGGCACGACGACGTTCATCGCCCAGGCCCGGACCTCGGACATCGACACCATCTCGACCTACCTCGACCCCGGGATCTTCGCCCGGATGGTGCGGGAGGCGGCGGCCCAGAACTACAAGCCGAAGAACGCCTTCTCGGGCGCCGCCGGCCTGTACTTCGGGGTGACCCCCAACTTCGCCGGGCCCCACGCCGAGGGCACCATCGCCGCCACCCACTGGGTGACGACCGACACGGACACGCCCGGCGTCCAGGCCTACAAGGCGCTGGTCGAGAAGTACTACCCGAAGATCGACCACTCGACCTGGACCAAGGCCGGCTACGTGGGCGCCAACATCTTCGGCAACACCCTGAAGGCGCTCGGCCTCAATGTCACCCGCCAGGGGGTCAAGGACTACATGGACAAGCTGTCCAACTTCGACAGCACCCTCGGGCCGGTCCTGTCCTGGAGCCCGGGCAAGCACCGGGCCAACAAGACCATCTACCTGGCCCAGATCCAGCGTTCCGGTGACGCCTTCGAATACAAGTACCTCGCCGGCCCGCTGGTCGACGAGTACGCCGAGACCGACTGAGCGACCTCAGGGGGAGCGTCCACCGGGCGCTCCCCCGACCCCGGGTACGGGTGTCCCGGGAGACGAGCGGGAGAGCAATGGAAAAGCTGCTGCAGACCCTGATCATCGGGCTCGTTTACGGCAGCCTCTACGCGCTCATTGCCATGGGCATCGTGCTGCTGTACCGGACCACCGGAGTGCTCAACATCGCCCACGGCGGCGTCGGGGTTTTCGCCGGGTTCATCGCCTGGGACCTGAACAGCCTCCAGGGCTGGCCGTACTTCCCGGCGCTGGCGGTCGGCATCTTCGTCGCCATCGTGATCGGGCTGGCCTTCGAGTTCCTCGTGGTCCGGCGCCTGGCCAGCCCGGCCCTGGCCACCGTGGCCACCCTCGGGCTGTTCCTCGTCCTCCAGGGGTTCGTGTTCATCCCGAGGCGCTGGGGCAGCACCTGGGGCCAGGCCTTCATCTCCCCGGTGGCCAACAAGCAGGTCCGCATCCCGGGGGCGGCCTACTCGGTGAGCTACGACCAGATCGTCCTGGTCGTCTCCGTCATGCTCTTCTTCGGCGGCATCTACTTCATGCTGCGCCGGACGCGCCTGGGCCTGGCCATGCGGGCCGTCTCCGACGACGCCGTGGCCGCCCGGCTCATGGGCATCCGCCAGCGACTGGTGGCCCCGGTGGTGTGGGGGCTGGCCTTCGGGCTGTCGGGGCTCACCACCATGCTGCTGGCCCCCATCACGTTCCTCGACAACCTGTCGCTGACCGCCCTGACGCTCAAGTCGATCGCCGTCGCCTTCGTGGGCGGCCTGGTCTCCCTGCCTCTGACGGTGGCGGGAGCGATGATGCTGGCGCTGCTCGAGGCCGGCACCAAGCTCTACGCCCCCAACGTCAACGGGCTCCCCCAGGCCTGGCCCTTCATCCTCATGCTGGTCGTGCTCGTCGCCCGCTTCACCCGGGGGACCAAGGCCCTGGAGGACACGGCGGTGGCCGGGGCATGACGACGACGACGACGACGACGCGACCTCCGATGCGCTCCCGACCGGCCGAGCTCTCCGCCGGCAAGGCGCCTCCCCGGCGCCGGAC
>JBOGFO010000219.1:0-1942 GCA_050743445.1 Acidimicrobiia bacterium | reverse complement strand
GTCCGGTTGATGCCCTGCACCTCGAGGATCCGGTTGAGGACCTCCTGGAGGTGGTCGTTGGAGTGGGCCACCACCCGGCAGTGGAGGTCGTCGGCCCCGGTGGTGGCGTGGGCCTCGAGCACCTCGGGGATCTCCTTCAGGTGGGCCACCACGTCCTCGAGGCGGCCCTGGGCGATGTCGAGGTGGGTGAAGGCGAGCACCCCGTAGCCCATGGCCTTCAGGTCCAGGTGGGGACCGAAGCTGGTGATCACACCGGAGGCCACGAGGCGGTCGACGTGCGCTTGGGCCGTCCCCCGGGCCACGTGGGCCCTCCGGGAAAGCTCGAGCATCCCGATGCGGGGGCCTTCTGAGAGCACCCGCAGCAGGCGCCAGTCGACTGGTTCCAGGCTCTCCGTCACGGCGGGGACTCTACGTCGGCTCCGGCTCACGAACAATCTGTCCAGATTGTGCGGTTCTGATCCGATATTCAAGTACAACTTGTGCAGTCGCCGAAGATATTGTTGACAGTAACGGCCAAAAATTATCCACTCAACTGGGCAACGACGCTCAGAAGGAAGGGAGTGGCCATGGAGACTCGATCCGCCAGCGACCTCGACGCCTTCCGGGCGCGCGTCGAGGGAATCGTCCATCAGCACCCCGTCGTGGTGGACAACACCTATACGCGTTGGTTCTCCGAGGGGTTCGCCACGGCCGAGGACGTGCGCCATCTGGCGGTGCAGTTCTCGGTGTTCAGCCACCTCTTCGTCGAGGCCCAGCTGCGCAAGGTGATCAACGCGGCCGACATCGAGTCCTACCGGGCCGGCAAAGAGATCCTGATGAACGAGCTGGGTGTCATCTTCAGATCAGCCGGTGGGCCCGCCCCGGCGGAGGCACCCGGGGTTCGGGGTGCCCCCGATGAGGCAGTGGACCCCGACCTCGTGGGCACGGACGGCACCGTCGACGGGGGCCGCTTCCGCTTCGCCGCCGCCCACTTCGAATGGCTGCTGCGCTTCGGTGCCGTCCTGGGCCTGGCCTTCGACGAGATGGGCAAGCGCCGGTGCGGCACCACCTCCACCCTGTTCTTCTGCGACGAGCTGCTGCGGATCTACGGGTCGGAGGACGCCTCCATCGCCGAGGGCGCCTCCTACGCGGTGGAGAACTGGGCCGCCGCGGGGTTCTGGAAGGAGCTCATCGCCGGCCTGCGGGTGTTCAAGGCCCGCGAGTGCGCGGACCTTCCGATGGGCTTCTGGATCTGGCACGACAAGATCGAGGACCAGCACGCCGCCCACACGGCCGACGAGCTGGCCGAAGCCTTCTTCCGTCCCGATTTCGACGAGGAGCGCTTCTGCGCCGGCGCGGTCGAGATGCTCGACGGCGTAAAGGCCTTCTGGGACGGCCTCGACCGTGACCGCCTCAAGATGAGGAGGGTGGCATGAGCCTGACCGGCGACCGCCTCGCCCAGGCGCAGGTGTCGAACCTGCGGCTCGGCGGGATCGACCACATGGAGTTCTGGGTGGGCAACGCCCGCCAGGCGGCCGGCTTCCTGGCCGCCGCCTTCGGCTTCGAGATCATCGCCTACGCCGGCCCGGAGACCGGGGTGGAGGGGCGCGCCTCCTACGTGCTGCGCCAGGGTGACATCCGCTTCGTCGTCACCGCCGGCCTGTCGGCCGACTCGCCTGTGACCGCCCACGCCCGGGCCCACGGCGACGGCGTCCGGGACGTCGCCTTCGTGGTGGACAACGCCGCGCTCGCCTACGAGAGGGCCCTGGCCCGGGGCGCCACCGGACTGGTTGCCCCCTGGGTGGAGTCCGACGCTGACGGCCGCATCATCCGGGCGACGGTGGCCACCTACGGCGACACCCGGCACACCTTCGTGGAGCGGGCCGACTACACGGGCCTCTTCGCTCCCGGCTACCAGGCCTCCGAGTTGCGCCCGCCCGTGGGCCCGGCCGTCGGCCTGGTC
>JBOGFO010000218.1:0-5582 GCA_050743445.1 Acidimicrobiia bacterium | reverse complement strand
GCGCCGGGGTCTGGGGCCTGCAGGATCGACGTGCCCACCAGCACGGCACCGGCCCCCGCCTCCCGGGCCCGCACGGCGTCCTCCGGTCCGGCGATGGCGCTCTCCGACAGGAGGATCGTGTCCCCGGGAACCCCGGGGTCCGGGGTGTCCCCGAAGAACAACGCGGCCAGGCGCTCGGTGACGGTCACGTCGCCGTCGTCGACCTCCCGCACGAGGATGTCCCGGTTGTTGATGCCGAGCACGTCGGGCCGCAGGCCGAGCGCCCGGAGCCGGCGCACGTCGTCCTCGTCGTGCACCTCGACCAGGGTCTCCAGGCCCCGCTCCCGGGCGGCGGCGTGGAGCCGGGCCAGGGGCTCGTCCTCCTGCATGCACACGGTGAGCAGCACGGCGTCGGCCCCCGCCGCCACCGTCTCGTCGAGGTCGTCCTCGCTGTCCAGGAAGTCCTTGCGGAGGATGGGGACACCCACCATGGGCCGGACCCGGCGGACGATATCGAGGCTCCCCCCGAAGTCCTCCGCCTCCGTCACCACCGACAGGCCGGCGATGGGGCAGGCGGCCATCACCCCGGCCAGCATCTCCGGGGCCCGGCCCCGCAGCAGGTCACCATCCTTGGGCGACCGCACTTTGATCTCCGACAGCACGGGCATCCGATGCTCGTGCTGTCGGAGACGGATCGACGCCGACAGGCTGCGGTTCACGCAGATGCGGCGATTTTCTGCGACGCCTCGGCGAACTCGGTCAGCTTGCGGCTGGCGGCACCCGAGTCGAGGTTCTCCTGGGCCAGGCGCAGGCCTTCTTCGGGGCTCTTGGCCACGCCGGCGACGTAGAGGGTGAAGGCGTTGTTGAGGAGGAGGAAGTCGCGCCGCGGCCCCTGGTCCTTGCCCTCGAAGATGTCGCGGATGACGGTGGCATTGTGCGCAGGGTCCCCGCCCTTGACCTCCTCGAAGGTGGCCCGCTTCAGCCCGAAGTCCTCGGGCGTGATCTGGTAGCGCTCCACCTTGGTGCCCGTCACCTCGGCGATGTCGGTGGGACCGAGGATGGAGATCTCGTCGAGGCCGGCGGTGGGGTTGGCGTCGTCGAGTCCGTGCGCCACCACGACGTGGTTCATCTCGAGCTGGGCGACGGCCTCGCCCACCATGGGCACGAGCTCGGGCTTGTAGACGCCCATCATGTGGTGCGGCGCCCCCGCCGGGTTGATCAGCGGGCCGATGATGGTGAAGAAGATGGTCTTGATCCCCAGCGCCAGCTCGGGGAAGAACACCTTCATCATGATGGGATGGAAGCTGGGGGCGTAGAGGAAGCTGATCCCGACCTGCTCGATGAGCCGGCTGCCCTGGTCCGGGGTCAGCTCGGCCACCACGCCGAGCGCTTCGAGGGCGTCGGCGCTCCCGGACGAGGCGGAGATCGAGCGGCTGCCGTGCTTGGCCACGGGCACGCCCGCCGATGCCGTGAGGATGGCGTTGGCCGTGCTCACGTTGAACGTGGTGAGGCCCCCGCCGGTGCCGCACATGTCGGTCAGGTTCCCCTCGACCTGGGGGGTGATCTGGACGCAGTTGGCCCGCATGGCCCGGGCGATGCCTGCCACCTCGTCGACGGTGGGGCCCTTCATGAGCAGGGCGACGAGCAGCCCGGCGATCTGGACGTCGGTGACCTCGTCGTCCCGCATGTTTTCGACGAACTCGGTGAGCTCGGCCTCGGTGAGGTCCTGGCCCTGGGTCAGCGTGCCCAACGCATCCTTGAACATGGCGGAGTCCTTCCTCGCAGGCGGCCTGGGGCTGAGATCATCCTCGATGGCCGGACCGCTCCACAAGGCCTCACGTCTCGAGGCCGCCGGACAGCCGGGTGACGGTGTCGACGTACTCATCGACCATGTCGTAGACCACCTGGCGGGCCGGGCGGACGGTGTCGAGCGAGCCCACCACCTGGCCCACGAAGTAGTTGATGAGCTGGGTGGCGCCGGGGTGCCCGGCGGCCGCCGCCCGGGTGATCCGCCGGCGGGCCGCCTCCACCAGGAGGGGCTGGAGGGGCATGGGGAGGGGGCCCGGTGAGTCGGGACGGTCCCAGGCATCGGTCCAGGCGCTGCGCAGCTGGCGGGCGGGCTTGCCCGTCAACGACCGGGACCGGATGGTGTCGGACGAGCCGGCGGCCAGGAACTTGTCCTTGACCACGGGGTGGGTCTCGGCCTCGGTGGTGGTGAGCCAGACCGAGCCCGTCCACACCCCCTGGGCACCGAGGGCCATCGCCGCCGCCATCTGGCGGCCGCCGGCGATGCCACCCGCAGCCAGAACCGGGAGCGGCGCCACGGCGTCGACGATCTCGGGGACGAGCACCATGGTGGCGATCTCGCCGGTGTGGCCGCCGGCCTCGTAGCCCTGGGCCACGAGGATGTCGACACCGGCGGCCACGTGGCGCTCGGCGTGCTCACGCTTGCCGGCGAGGGCGGCGACGGGGATGTCGCGGCTGTGGGCGGCGTCGATCAGCTCGGGGGGCGGCGCACCGAGGGCGTTGGCCACCAGGCGCACCGGATGGTCGAGGGCGACCTCGATGAGGCGCAGGGCGCCGGCCACTGAGAGGCCGGTGGCGAGGTCGGTGGCGGCCACCGGCTCGTCGCCGTCCGGAGGAGCCGGGTCGATGCCGAACTCGGCCAGGAGCCGGTCGAGGAAGCGCCGGTGCTCCTCGGGGATCAGGCCGGCCAGGTCGGCGCCGCTCAGCTTCTCCGCGGTCCCGCCGGACGCGCCGCCGGCCAGCTTCTCGGGCACGAGCACGTCGACGCCGTAGGGCTTGCCCTCCACCGCCTCGTCGATCCAGCGCAGCTCCACCTCGAGCTGCTCGGGGGTGTGGGTGACGGCGCCGAGCACCCCGAACCCGCCGGCCCGGGTGACGGCCGCCACCACGTCGCGGCAGTGGCTGAAGGCCAGGATGGGGAACTCGATCCCCAGCTGGTCGCAGATCGGTGTTCGCATCAGACCTCCCTGCGGGTCAGGCGGGCATGCACAGTCCGCCGTCGACGCCCAGAACCTGGCCGGTGACCATGCGGGAATCGTCGCTGGCGAAGAACACCGCCACCCCGGTGAGGTCCTCGGGCTCCAACGCCCGCTTCATGGCACTCCCCGAGGCCAGACGGTCCTGCACCTTCTGGGGGACGACCTTCTTCGTCGCCCCGGTCAGGGTGACTCCGGGGGCGATGCAGTTGACGAGCACGTTGTACTGGCCGAGCTGGCCGGCCAGGAACTTCGTCAGGCCTACCACACCCCACTTGGTCTGGCCGTAGGCGAAGGCCTTGACCTCGTCGAAGGAGGCTCGCACCGGCGCCTCATAGAGGTAGGCGGCGACCGACGCCTGGTTGATGATCCGCCCGGCCCGGCGGGTCACCATCACCGGCGCCACCGCCCGGGCCATGACCCATTGGCCGTGGAGGTTCACGTCGAACACCTGGCGGAGGTACTGGTAGCTGGAGTCGGTGTGGTCGATGTCGTGGTAGAGGGGCCAGGAACCGCTCGGCGTAGGCCAGGCCGATCCCCTGGCCGGCACCCGTGACGATGGCGACCTTGCCTTCCAGACGCATGGGCATCCGCCTTCCCTGTCGCGGCTGCGGCGGTGCTGACTCTAGGAGGCGTCCCGGGGGCCGACGGCCCCCGGACCTATCCGGCCGGCGTCCGGCAGGGCCCGGCGCCGGCCACCATCCGTCCGGTCCACTCCGCGGCCACGTCGAACCACTGCTGGGCCGTGAAGTGGACGTTGATGTCGTGGCCGGCTTCGGGGACCACGTACTGCTCGAAGCAGCTGGTGGCGTCGAACCACTGCCGGGACCGCGACGTCGTCGCGCCCGGGGCCGAGCAGGGCGAGCCGGCGCAGAACCAGGCGTCGTACTCCCCGATCACGTCGAGGACGGGCACCGTGATGCCGTCGGACTCGCCCATGACGGGCGGGAACGTGCGGGCGTCCTCCCGGGTGAAGGTCTCCTTGGTGGCCTCGTCCATCTCGATGATCTTCGGGTCGACCTGCGACTGGCGGTAGAAGACGTGGCGCTGCCCGGCCCGGCTGGTCAGGTAGCCGTCGTCGAGATCGGCGAACCGGCCCCCCTCCTCGTTGGCCGAGCGCAGGTTGCCCCAGAACTCGCGCAGGAAGGCGGCGTCGAACTCGTGCTGGAGGCCGGTGACGATCACCCCGTCGACCTTGTCGGCGTGGCGGTTCCCCACCCCGTAGGCGATCACCGAGCCGTAGCTGTGGCCGACGATGACGACCTTGCCGAAGGCGGCGCCGAAACGCCCGCCCCGCAGCGCGTCGATGAGCTGGCTGTAGATGAAGATCTGGGCCGGAGTGTTGACCTCGGCGGAGTCGGGGTGGCTGCTGTCGGCCATCCCGAGGCGGGTCACGTTGAGGGTGGCGATACCGGCCTCGTTCATGGCCCGGACGTAGGAGTAGCGCTCGGGCTGGTACGGGAAGTCCCAGGCCAGCGGACCGTAGGTGGCACCCGAGATCAGGAGGTGGACGGCGCGCCCTTCCAGGGGGGCGGGGCCGCACAGCTCGACGACGATGCGCTGGTCGGCCGGTCGACCCGGGCCGAGGGCCACCGGCACGACATCGTCAAGGCAGGCCGCGTCAGCCGCCCCGCTCGGTGCGGGCGGGGGAATGAGCACCCCGGCAACCAGCACCAAACCGATCAGCCATCTGGCGCGTCCCGTCGCCACCATCCCGCCTCCCCCCAGGCCGGCACGATCCTCCGTCCCTCAATGGTAGACGGGAGCAGCGTGCCGGCCGAGGGCGGGCGGTCTGTCAGTAGTCGGTGTGGACGTCCCCGTTGGTCTGGCCGTTGCCGGGCGCGGAGGACATCCGCGGCTCCTGCTCGGGCTGGGACCACCACGGCGGGGCCCACTCGGGACGGCCCGGACGGCCCCGCGTCGCGTTCCCGTTGTCGTGAGCCATGGCCGGGTCGTCGTAGGACTCGCCGTACTCGACCATGGGGTCGTCCCGGCGGCCGGTGTCCTCGTCGGCGCCGAGCCAGGCCTTGGCCTGCTCCACGAACGTGCCCGCCTTGCTCAGGCAATCCAGCACCGAGCTCTCGATGACCCGCAGGTGATCGACGCGCTCCTGGGCACCGTTGACGATGTGGATCGCGTCGTTGCGGGCGTCGGTCACGAGCTGGGCGGCCTCGGCTTCGGCCGCGGCGCGGCGCGCCTGGGCCTCGCGACGGGCCTGCTCCATGGTCTCCTCGGCCTCCACCTGGGCGGCGCGGGCGACCATCTCGGCCTCCTGGCGCAGCCGGGCGGCGGCGGCCCGGGCGTTGTCGATCTCCGCTTCCACCTCGGCCCGGATGCGCCGGACCTCCGCTTCGGCATCGGACTGCACCCGTTCGGCCGTCTCCGTCGCCATCTGCAACAGGCTCTTGAAGCCACCGTCGACCTGGAGAAACACGTTCTCCGCGGCGGTCGACTCAGCCCTCTCCTGGAGGGCGTCGCTGAGTTCCCTCAGGAACCCGTCGACGAGGTCCTTGTCGTAGCCCTGGCGTCGAAGGGGGAACTCCGTCGCCCTGATGTCTTCCGGTCTCAGGTTCATGTCCGGGCTATTCGGCGGAGCAAATG
>JBOGFO010000217.1:0-7185 GCA_050743445.1 Acidimicrobiia bacterium | reverse complement strand
CGGAGGGGCCCGTTGCCTGACCCTCCCGACGCCCCGCCCGTCCGGCGCCGCCTCACCCGCCAGGAGAGCCAGGCCCGCACCCGGGCCCTCATCCTGGAGACGGCCACCGTCGAGTTCCGGGCCCGGGGCTACGCCGGGACGTCGCTGGATCGGGTGGCGGAGACGGCCGGCTTCTCCAAAGGGGCGGTCTATGCCCACTTCGCCGGCAAGGAGGACCTCTGCCTGGCCGTGCTGGAGACGCACTTCTTCGCCCAGCTGCAACGGTTCATGGCCGACTTCGCCGCCGGCGGCACCACCATCGACGACCGCCTCGCCGTCCTCGAACGGTGGTTGGAGATCCTCCTCGCCGACGAGGACTGGCAGCTGCTGGCCGTCGAGTTCGCCGTCCAGACCCGGCGCAACCCCAAGATCCAGGAGCAGCTGGTGGCCCGGGAGCGGATGGTGCGCACCGCCGTCACCGCCCTCATCGGCCAGCAGGCGGCCCAGCTCGGCGTCACCCCGATCCTCCCGCCCGACCAGCTGGCCGTCGTCCTCGTGGCCGTGGTGGGCGGCATCGCCGTGCAGCGGCTCCTCGACCCGACCATCCCCACCAGCCTGCTCACCGACACCGTCCGCCGACTGTTCCGGGGACCGACGCCCTAGGGTCTCACCTTCATGGCCGCCGAGGACCGAGCCGTGCCCCACGCCAGCGGGATGGCGGTGTGGTCGTCGCCCGGGTGGCGGGCCGAGGCCGTGGCCTGGCTCGACGACCAGCTCGGGGCGGCGGGGATGGAGCGCACCGGCGACGTCACCCAGCCGCACCTGCGGCCGTGGGCCACGGCGCTGCGGGCCCCGACGACGGCGGGTGTCGTGTGGCTGAAGGCGCCGGGCCCGGGCACCGTCTTCGAGGTCGGGCTCTACCAGCTCCTTTCCCGCACGGCGGGGGAGTGGGTGCTGACGCCGATCGCGGCCGACCGGGACCGGGGTTGGATCCTGCTCCCGGACGGGGGCCCGCCCCTCGGGGAATGCCTGGCCGGGCCCGGGCTGGCCGAGGCGCTCATGGACGCCCTCGTGGCCTTCGGCCGGCTCCAGCGCGAGCTCGCCGTCCACGTCGACGAGGTCCTCGCCCTCGGGGTCTCCGACATGCGTCCCGCCGTCATGCCCCAGCGCTTCGGTGAAGCACTGGCGGTCATCGAGGCGCTCGTCGCCGACCATGGCAGCCCGGGCGACCGGGACACCGTCCGGCGGGTGGCGGCGATGGAGACCACCGTCGCCTCCTGGTGCGAGGGGCTGGCGGCCTCGCCGGTGCCGGCCAGCATCGACCACAACGACCTGCATCCCTGGAACATCCTCGGCCAGGGTGACGCGGTGCAGTTCTACGACTGGGGAGACAGCGTGGTGGCCCACCCCTTCGCCGCCATGCTCGTCCCCATCGGTTACCTGCGGGGCCAGCTCGACGTCGGCCAGGACGACCCCCGGTTCCTCCGGGCCCGGGACGCCTATCTCGATGTCTTCGCCGCCGGCGCGTCCCGGGCCGAGCTGGTGGCCACGCTCGAGCTCGCCTGCCGGGTGGCCAAGATGGCCCGGGTGCTGACCTGGGACCGGGCACTGCGGGCGGCCCGCGACCAGGGAGAGGCGATCGAGGAACGGTTTGCCATGGCGCCGCTCGAGACCCTGGCGGCGCTGCTCGACGACTCCTACGTCGGCGGGGCCTGACCGCCGGGCTCGGCGTCGCGCCGGCGCCACTCGTCGACGACCCGCTCGACGTCGAGGGGCACCATGTCCGACGGTGGTCCGGAGATGGTGTGCGAGTTGACGTAGACGATCCGCTCGTTGATGGCCGCCACCCGGCGGCGCACCTCGGCTTCGGTGCCGGCATCGGCGATGCGGTCGCGGGCCTCGGCGAGCTCCCGGCGGAGGGCCAGGGCGGGCGGCAGGTCGGAGATCTGCTCCCGGCGGAGCTTGTCCCGGATCCACCACAGCTCGTCGTGGGGGAGGTTCAGCCCGGGGATGGGCTTGCCGGCGCCGGGGAGGTTGTCGAAGTCGCCCGCCTCCATGGCCTCGCGGATCTTGCGCTCGACCCAGGTCTCCCAATCGACACCCGGTGGCTTGCGCTCGGTCATATTGTGAAGATTTTCACATGAAGGGGATCGGAGCGCAAGACGCGCACGCGCCGGACGGATCATCGGGGCCGGGGATTGTGCTCGATGCACAGCCCCGACGCCCGAAACCATGCCGTCTGCATCAAGTCCGGGGGGTCGATCCCGTTGCACAGTGCAGCGGAGGCCTTGATGGCCGTGACCACGGTTCGACGGCGTGAGGAGAGACCATGAGCATCGAAGGCAAGGTTGCGATCGTGACCGGGCGGTCTGCTCATGCGGTGATGCCTCAGAAGCGAACTCCGTAGGCATAGCCATGCCGGTCGTCGCGCTGGTGGGGATCGCCGGCGCTCGTCCCGGCGATGGGCTTGCCGAGGATGATCACGCCCGTCGGGCAGCGGTCGACGCAGAGGGCGCAGCGCGTGCAGGCCTCCTCGTCCACCACGAAGAAGACGTGGTCCCCGGGGGCATCTCCGGGCATCTCGGTGTTGAGGGCCTCCCCGATGGCGTCGATCGAGAGCATGTGGATGCACTTCCACGGGCAGATGTCGACGCAGCCCTCACAGAGGATGCACTCGGCCTGGTCGATGTGGAGGAACTGCTTCGGCTTGACGACCGAGGTGAGCCACCTCGTGTCCACCTCCTGGAGCTGGTAGGAGGTGGCGAACTCGGGCATGGGCGGGTTGGCGTCGGTCTTGGACATGTCCGCGCCTCAGGCGACGATGAGCTTTCCTTCCATGCCGGCGGGGCGGTGCCCAGGCTGGTCGCAGTAGAAGGTGTACGTCCCCGGCTCGAGGTCGAGGGTCCCGGCGTCGGTGGCGCCCTTGGTCGCCGTCTCGAGCTTGGCGAACCCGGGCACGCCTTCGATGAGGAGGGTGTGGATCATCGTCGCCTCGTTGACGAGGGTGACCTTGAGGGTCCCGGCGGGAACGGTGACCTCGGCCGGCGCGTAGGCCATGCCCTGAGCCACGATGCTCGCTTCGGCCCCGGAGGTCGCTACCTCGCCGGTGGCCACCTCCCGGGCGGCGCCGTCGGGCGACGGCGCTGACGGCGCTGAGGTCCCGCTTCCATCTCCGCTGCCTCCGCAGGCGACGAGTGTCGCCGTGAGAGTCAACGCCAGGACGAGGCTGGTTCCGAGCCTGAATCGACGAACGTACATGGTTCCCCCCTTGTAGGAGCCGACTGAACAAATTACCGGCCCATTGGTAGGGAAATTCCCACTCAAATCCTGGACCCTCGCTCGAGGCAGGATTCCAAACCACGTTGTCTGCCAATGGTTTCAGCTCAAAATTAAGCTGCTTGTTTTCTAGGACAAATCAAACTAAATTGCAACCAGAATTCACCATTCCAACGCTGCAGCGGCGCAGCACTCTCAACAGAACGGAGGAGTTCACATGCACCAGCCCATGTCCCGAACCATCCGTCTGCTCCTGGCCGCGTCGCTCGCCGGCATCGCCTTGTTCGCGGCGACTCCGGCCGAAGCCGCCCGACAGGCGGTCGACATGATCGAGGGCAATTCCGACGACGCCAACAGCTGGGACTTCGCCCCGGCCGACATCACGCTCAAGGCGGGCACGACCATCTTGTGGACCAACAAGGGCGTGCAACCCCACACGGCGTCGGCCAACGACGGCTCCTTCGACTCCGGCACGATGAAGTCGGGGGCCACGTGGGAGCACCGCTTTGACACCCCGGGCGAGTTCCCCTACGTCTGCGCCTTCCACCCCCAGATGACGGGGATGGTCCGGGTCACCCCCTAGCAGCCCAGTACGAGTCGCTCCTCAGGAGGCAGGAGATGAACATCTCGGAGATCCTCGATGCCAAAGGTTGGGACGTCGCCACGATCGAACCCGATGCGTTGGTCCTGCGGGCGCTGCACGACATGAGCGCTCGCAACTTCGGGGCGCTGGTCGTGACCAACGACGGAGAGCACGTCCTTGGCGTGATCTCGGATCGGGACATCACGCTGGGGCTGGTCCGCCATGGGTGCGACCTCCTGTCGTTGCCCGTGGGCGACGTCATGTCCACGGCCGTGCCGGTCTGCCGGCCCGACGAGAGCACGACCTCCTGCATGCTGACCATGACCGCCAGCCGGCAACGACACCTTCCCGTGACGGTCAACGGGGTCCTGTGCGGGCTGGTGAGTATCGGCGACATCGTCAAGCACCGGATCGAGGAGCTCGAGCTTCGGTGCTGGGCCTGGTGAGGCCGGTCAGTGGTTTCGGGTGAGCCCGAAACCTGGGAGGATCACCGCCTATGGTGATGCCCTCTGCCGGTGACCCGGTGAACGATGGCGGGCGCCTTCCCCGCGGCGTCAGGGCCAAGCGTCACGCCCTCCTAGCCGATCCCCGGCGCCTGGCCATCGTGGAGGCACTCGGGGAGGGACCCCGCCAGGTGCCCGAGCTCTCCCGCCTCCTCGGGGCCCATCCGACTACGGTGCGCGCCCACATCGAGCGGCTGCTCGCCGCCGGGGTCCTCGAGGAGGAGCCGGGCATCCCCGAGGGCAGGGGCCGGCCCTCCAAGCGCTACCGGCTTCGGGTTCCCCTGCTCGGCGGAGAGCCCGAGGTCCGGCTCTTCGTTGGGAGCCTCCTCGCCATGCTCCGCAGGGCATACGGGGACAAGACGGTCGCCAACGCCGAAGAAGAGGGAACAAGGAAAGGCCGGGAGCTTGGACGTCCTTTCCGGCATCCCTCGCTCGAGCAGACGGCGCAGCAGGTCGCCGAGACTCTCGAGCACCTTTCCTTCGCTCCCACTCCAGTGGTTCGCCGGAAGGACGCCCTGGCCGTCGATCTCTCCCACTGCCCCTTCAGCGTCCAGCCCGACGACCCCGACGGCGCCGTCGTGTGCGCCTTCCACGAGGGCATCGTCCGCGGGGTGGCCGAAGTGGCGTCCGGAGACGTCGAGGTCGGGGTCCGGGTCCAGCCCTTCGTGGCTCCCGGCCTGTGCCGGGTGGAGCTGTCATCCGAGAAGCCGAAGAGCCGGCGCCGGGGAGGCCAGGTCCCTCCCGAGTAGAAATTCGCGCCCCGGCAGGATTCGAACCTGCGCTCACGGTTTGTGCTCGTCGAGGAAGCGGCGGTGCGCTCGGGGCGTCAGCCTTCGGCGACGGCGTCCTCGGAGAGGGCGACGAGCTCGCGCAGGTCGGCGAGCGAGAGGTCGGTGAGTCTCGTTTCGCCGGAGCCCACGATCCGGTCGGCGAGGTCGCGCTTCGATTCGATCATGGCGTCGATGCGTTCCTCGAGCGTGCCGACGCAGACGAACTTCCGGACCTGGACGTTGCGCTGCTGGCCGATGCGGAAGACCCGGTCGGTGGCCTGGTCCTCCACGGCCGGGTTCCACCAGCGGTCGTAGTGGACGACGTGGTTGGCGGCGGTCAGGTTCAGGCCGACGCCGCCCGCTTTCAGGGTGAGGATGAGGACGGGCGGGCCGCCGTCGGACTGGAACGAGTCGACCATCTCCTCGCGGCGGCGCTTGGGGACGGCGCCGTAGAGGAACGGCAGCTCGGCGTCGAGCAGCTCGCTGAGGTGGGTCTGCAGGAGCGTGCCCATTTCGGCGAACTGGGTGAAGACGAGGGCCCGCTCGCCGGTGGCGGTGATCTCCTCGAGCAGCTCTTCCAGCCGGGCCAGCTTGCCGGAGCGGTCCCCATCGAGGCGGGAGCCGTCGCCCAGGAAGTGGGCGGGGTGGTTGCACACCTGCTTGAGCTTCATCATCGAGCCGGAGATGATGCCCATCCGCTCGATGCCGGTCTTGGCCTTCTCGATGCGGTCCAGCATGTCGTCGACCACCGCCCGGTAGAGGCTGGCCTGCTCCCGGGTGAGGTTGCACAGCACGTGCTGCTCGATCTTGTCGGGAAGGTCGGCGATGATCGACCGGTCCGTCTTGAGCCGGCGCAGCACGAACGGCCCGGTGAGCAGTTTGAGGGTGGCCGCGGCCGGCTCGTCGTGGTAGCGCTCGATGGGAACGGCGAAGCGATGGCGGAACGTGGCTTCCGACCCGAGCAGGCCGGGGTTGAGGAAGTCCATCAGCGACCACAGCTCGAGCAGGCGGTTCTCGACCGGCGTGCCGGTCAGGGCTACCCGGGCGCCGGCGGGGAGCGACCGGGCGGCCCGGCCGGCCAGCGACAGCGGGTTCTTCACGTTCTGGGCCTCGTCGAGGGCGACGCGCCCCCAGGGGAAATGGGCCAGGTGGCGCTGGTCGCGGGCCAGGAGCGAATACGTCGTGATCACGAGGTCGGCCTTGGCAGCGGCGGCCACCAGGCTGTGCCCGACCTTGCGGCCGGTGCCGTGGTGGACGTGCACGGCCAGGCTGGGGGCGAACCGCTCGGTCTCCCGCTGCCAGTTGCCGACCAGCGACATCGGGCAGACCAGCAGGGTCGCCCCCGGCCGGGTGCCGTCGGCGACGTTCTCGCGCTCGGCCAGCATGAGGGCCAGGAGCTGGGCGGTCTTGCCGAGGCCCATGTCGTCGGCCAGGCAGGCGCCGAGGCCGTAGCGCTGCAGGAACCGCAGCCAGGCCAGACCCCGCTCCTGGTAGGGCCGGAGCGTGCCGTTGAACGTCGCCGGCGTCGGGACGGATTCGATGCGGCCGTCCCGTTCGGGGTCGTCGGGTTCGGTGCCGAGCAGCGCGCCGAGCCACCCTTCGGCGACCACGCCGACCACCGGCAGGTCGAGCGTCGGGGGCGGTTCGAGGCCGAGGCCGACGCGCAGCACATCGGCCGCGGTCATGTCCCGCTGTCCCGCCGGCCGGGATCCGGCCGGGCGCTGGAGGATGGCCAGGGCTCGTTCCACGTCGCCGGCCCGCAGCTCCACCCAGCGGCCCCGGAGCTGCACCAGCGGCGCCTTGGCCGCGGCGAGGGCCTGGAGCTCCTGCACCGAGAGGGTGGTGTCGCCGACGGCGACCTCGTAGTCATAGTCGCACAGGCCGGCCAGGCCGATGGCGCCGGGAGTCGGGCCGGAGAGACCCGCGGCGCGGGGACGGGCCCGCAGCCGCAACCCGAGGCGGGGAGTGTTGCGCCACCACGGCGGGACGAGGATGCCGAAGCCGGCCTGTTCCAGGAGGGGAGCGGCGTCGGCCAGGAAGCGTTGCGCCCCGGCGGCGTCGAGCTCGACGCCCG
>JBOGFO010000216.1:0-3917 GCA_050743445.1 Acidimicrobiia bacterium | reverse complement strand
TTGCGTTCCTGCGGAACGACAGGTGTTCCGGAGGAACGCCGGAACGGGGCCGACAGTCGCCGGAGAGACCGGGGGAGGCCGAGCTTCACCGCTACCGCTCGTCCGACGCGGGCGTCGACAGCCGGCGGGCGGCGAGCGTCAGGCCGCCCAGCGACAGGAGGATGTAGCCACCGAGGGCCAGCGCCCACATGGGGATGCGGTTGGCCAGCGGCGCTTGCCACTGCTGGGCGAGCAGCTCACCGTCGGGGCCGACGAGGCCACCGACCGGCGGATCCACCGGCCCGTCGATCGGGGCGGGCAGCGGGACGGGCGCCGGGTCGGTCACGACCTGGTTGCCGTTGCTGTCGACGGCCACGGCGGTGGCCACCGTCACATCGGCGAAGCCGCCCCCGATGCTGGATCTGGTGCCGATGCCGAACTCGTCGTCCGGCGCCTGCTCCCGCAGCTCGATCAGCTCCTGGAGGGGCGTGAAGGGCGACGGCAGTAGCGAGTTCTCGTTGGGGGAGCGGTCGAGCACGTCGGCGGTGGCCATGAGCGGGTTGAGGGCCAGCAGCAGCTGGGCCCGGCCCTCGGGCCCGTCCCGGTCGATGAGCAGCTGGGCTCCGAAGCCGACGAAGGTGCCGACGCCGAGCATCGCCACCAGGGCGTAGGAGACAACGGTGGCACCCTGCACCCGGCGCATGAGCGTGGAGCACGTCAGGGCCAGCGACCCGAGCGTGGCCGCCACCACGAGCACCATGGCCACGCCCCGCATGACCTCGCCCGGCTCCACCCCGCCAAGCAGGAAGGACACGCCGAACAACGGCAGGGTGGCGACGATCAGGAACGTGACGAACACCAGAGACGACGCCAGCTTCCCGGCCAGGATCGACCAGGGCCGCAGCAGCGTCACCTGCATGGGGGCCAGGGTGCGCCGCTCCCGCTCTCCGGCGATGGCGCCGGCGGCCAGGCCGGGGACGATGAAGCCGACCAGGATCAGCATGGTGAACAGGAGCGTGTGGAAGGCGGCCCGCCCGAGGGACGCCAGCCGGAGCGCATTGATCCCGCCGATGTCGCTGCCGGCACCCAGGTAGAGGATCCACAGGGCGCCGGTCAGCAGGACCAGGTAGACGGTCAGGACGAGCGGAGCGCGCTTGCGGCGCATCCGCTCCTTCAGCTCGCGGGCCAGCACCGGGTTGAGCGGGCGGCGCACCACCGACGGCAGGAGCGAACCGAGTCGGGCCCTCATTGAACGATCCCCTTGGTGACGGAGAGGAACAGGTCCTCGAGGCCGCCCTCGGCGCCGGTGACCTCGACGACGTCGAGGCCCTCCTCCACCACCAGCCGGCGGACGAGCGCCGCCTGGTCGGCTTCGTCGGCCACCCGGTGGCGTTGCACCTCGCCGCCGGCCAGGCGCACCAGCACCGTGCGCTCGCCGGAGAAGCGGGCGCTGATGTCGGCCGGCGCGCCCTGGGCGAGCAGCTTGCCCGTCTCCAGGATGGCCACGTGGGAGCACATCTCCTCCAGCTCGGAGAGGATGTGCGAGCTGATGACGACGGTCTTGCCCATGGCCGCCAGCTCGCCGATCAGGCCCCGCAGGTCGATGCGGGCCCGGGGGTCGAGGCCGGAGGCGGGCTCGTCGAGGATGAGGATCTCGGGGTCGTGGACCAGGGCCCGGGCCAGGCTGAGGCGCTGCTGCATGCCCCGGGACAGCGAGTCGACCATGGCGTCTCGCTTGACGGTGAGGTCGACCAGCTCGAGGAGCCCGTCGATCAGCCCCGGCCAGGTGGCGGACGGCACCCGGTAGGCGGCGGCGAAGAACTCCAGGTACTCGTTGACCCGCAGGCCGTCGTAGACGCCCATCACGTCGGGCATGTAGCCCAGCTGCCGGCGCACCCCCCGGGGGTCGGCGGACGGGTTCACGCCGCCCACCTCCACCTCCCCGTCGGTGGGGGCGAGGAGCGAGGCGAGGATGGAGAACGTGGTGGTCTTGCCCGCCCCATTGGGGCCGATGAGGCCGAACACCGAACCCCGGGGCACCTCGAGGTCGAGGCCGTCGACGGCAAAGAGGTCGCCGAAGCGCCGGGTCAGGCCCCGGGTGCGGATCGCCAGGTCGGCCCCGGCCGGGACCGGGAGGGGAGCCAGCTCGGCGGCGGTCATGACGACGCCTCCCCGAGGGTGAAGATGGCGTCGGACGAGGCCATCGACGGGTCCATGGTGAAGCGGATGAAGATGACGCCGCCGCCGTGCACCGAGCCCTCCGGCAGGAACAGCTCGTTGACCTGCATGCCGTTGACCGCGCCGGGGTCGAACTTGCCCGGGACAGCGACGGGCGGCGGAGCGGGGACGGGCTTCTCCACCGCCCCCACGCCGGGTGGCCTGCCGGACGGCGCCACGTCGGGCGCCGGCGCGGGCACGGTGGTGGGGACGGGGACGGCGGGAGCGGTGATGTCGAAGCCGCGGTTGATCTGGCCGAAGACCGCCCGCTTGTCCCCGAAGACAACGACCCCGTCGGGGCCGTTGAAGAACCCGTCGAGGGGCTGCCAGTTGCCGTTCTGCCACACCTCGACGGCGCTCATGGGCATGGAGGTCTTAAGGGCGAGGCGCTGGCCGGCGGGGCCGGCGGGGTCGGCGCCGGCGGGCAGGGTGAACTTGGCCACGGTGGGCTCGCCGTTTCCGCCCATTATCCCCTTGAAGAAGCTGGGGAAGGGGCCCCGGACGATCTCCCGGCGGACGGCCGTGGCGGGGATGCGGCCCTCGGGCGAGCCGACGAGGGCCCGGCCGAGCACGGCGGTGCGCCCCGGGGCGTCCTGCGCGAGCCCGTCGACGGAGAGCTTCGGCTGCCAGTCCCGGGTCCAGCCCACGGCCATGACGTCCGAGGCCAGCCGCTCGTCCATGAGCGCCTCGCTGGCCGCCGTCTGCCACAGCGACAGGTTGACCGGGCCTTCGTTCTCGTCGAAGGGGCCGTTGTTGAACTGCTGGCCCCACAGGTCCCAGCCGGAGGGATCGAAGGACCGGTTGTTGGTGTCGACGGTGAAGTTCTTGGTCTCGCCGGGGGCGATGACGCCGACCATGACCCGGGCCATGCCGGCGAAGACGGCGGTCTCGTGGACGGTGAAGGGCAGCCCGTTCTTGACCGTCCCCTTGATCTGCTGGTCGGCGGCCGAGGCGGTGGCGGTCACCTCCAGGCGGCCCTCGACGGTGGCGGGGCCGGAGGCCCGGAGGAGGCCGAACTCGCCCGTGGCCAGGGGCAGGTGGCTGGTGGTGCCCGTCCCCGAGGCGGTCGGGCCGGAGGTGGGCAGCGAGGCGCCCATGCCGTCGTTGCGCTGCGCCGGCTCGAGGGCCCACCCGGCGGGGAGGTCGATGATGGCGGTGCCCGGCTGGCGGCGGGTGAAGCCGACCCAACTGGTGGCGACGGCCCCCTGGGAGTCGGTGTCGAGGATGGTGGCGTGCGCCAGTCCGGCGCCGGGGCGGAGCTGGTTACCGCCGGCCCAGGCCACGCCGGTGAAGAGGAGGGCGAGGGTCGGGACGGCCACCCAGGCCAGCTCGGGGCGGCGCCGGCGGCGCAGCACGACGGCGGTGAGGGGGCCGACCACGACGATGTAGACGCCGAGGAAACCGAGGAGCGTGGCCAGGCGGGGGAGTCGCAGTCCGGCGTCCCGGGCCAGGCTGTTGGCGACCCCGTCGCCCATCCAGCCCTCCTGGCCGCTCGGGCGGGAGGTGGTGGTGGGCTCGACGAGGCCGGTCCAGGCCCCGGCGGCCATGGCCCCGGCGGTGAGGCGCACCTCGCCCCGGCCGGCGATGCTGCGGACGTTGGCGCCGGGCTGCCATTCGGCCGGGAGGCCGTCGACGGGCGCGCCGACGGCGTCGTCGAGGAGGAGATGCCCGCCGTCGCCGACCCAGCGCAGGAGGCCCTCGCGGGCCGAGGGGGCGAGGGC
>JBOGFO010000215.1:0-1769 GCA_050743445.1 Acidimicrobiia bacterium | reverse complement strand
GCGCTGCGTCGGGCCGGCGAGGACGTGATCGACCTGGGGTTCGGCAACCCCGACATCCCCTCGCCCCCCATGGCGGTGGACAAGCTGTGTGAGGCGGCCCACAACCCCCGCAACCACCGGTACTCGGCCAGCCGGGGCATCCCCAAGCTGCGCCTCGCCATCTGCGACCTGTACCGGCGGCGCTTCGGGGTGGAGCTCGACTTCGAGACCGAGGCGGTCACCACCATCGGGGCCAAGGAGGGCCTGTCGCACCTGATGTGGACCCTGGTCGGGCCGGGCGACTCCGCCCTGGTCCCCAGCCCCAGCTACCCGATCCACATCTACGCCCCGGTGCTGGCCGGCGCCGAGGTCCGCCAGGTGCGCCTCGGCCGCGACCAGGACTTCTTCGCCAACCTGACGGCCGCCTTCGAGGAGTCCTGGCCCCGGCCCCGGGTCATCGTCATCTCCTTCCCCCACAACCCGACGGGCGCCTGCGTGGACCTGGCCTTCATGACGCGGGTGGTCGACTTCGCCCGGGAGCACGGCATCGTCGTGGTCCACGACTTCGCCTACGCCGACCTGGGCTTCGACGGCTACGACCCCCCGTCGATCCTCCAGGTGCCCGGGGCCAAGGACGTGGCCGTCGAGCTGTACACACTGACCAAGTCGTTCTCCATGGCGGGCTGGCGGGTCGGCTTCATGGTGGGCAACCCCGAGATGGTGGCCGCCCTGGCCGACCTGAAGAAGTACCTGGACTACGGCACGTTCCAGCCCATCCAGATCGCCTCCATCGTGGCCATGAACGAGGCATCCGACTATCCCGACCAGGTGCGGGCGATCTATCAGGGCCGGCGCGACGCCCTGCTCGACGGCCTGGGTCGCCTCGGCTGGGCGATCGAGAAGCCGAAGGGCACCATGTTCGTGTGGGCACCGATCCCCGAGCCCTACGGCGAGATGGGATCCCTGGAGTTCGCCCTCATGCTGATGGACGAGGCCAAGGTGGCGGTCTCCCCCGGAGTCGGGTTCGGGCCGGGCGGCGACGGGTTCGTGCGCTTCGCCCTGGTGGAGAACGAGCAGCGCATCGCCCAGGCCGTGCGCGGCATCCGCAAGGCGCTCACCAAACTCGGCTGAGGCCAAGCTGGGCTGAGGGAAGCTCGGCTGAGGCCGGCACGGTTCCACCGCAGGATCTCGACAAATTCTCCGTCCGGGCCACGGGAGATCCCCGTGGGCACTTTCGTACCGTTGGCGGCATGCCTTTCACCATCTCCCACGCCGCCGCGGCCGAGCCGCTGTGGCGCCTCTCCGGCCGGCGCCTGATCGCCTCCGCCCTGGTCGTCGGGGCCATGGCCCCCGACTTCGAGTACCTCTTCCACCTGTCCGCCCGGCGCACCATCGGTCACACCCTCCCGGGCCTGGTCGTGCTCTGCGTCCCGCTGTCGATGGCGGCACTGTTCCTCTGGCACCGGCTCATCCAGCCCGCCTGGATACCCCTGGTGCTCGGCCGTCCGGCAGCCCCGTTCGCCTTCTGGCCCCGGGCCCGGCTGGCCGCCATCGCCGGCTCGGCCCTGGCCGGATCGCTGAGCCACGTGGCCTGGGACGCCTTCACCCACGAGGGTGGCCTCGTCGTCCGCCACGTCGGGCTCCTCGAGGCGACGGTGCCCGGGCTCGGTCTCCCGGCGTTCCAGCTGCTCCAGTACGCCAGCAGCGCCGCCGGAGCCTGGTTCCTCGCCCACTGGGCCCACCGGCACCTCGGCCGGCACCGGCCGGTCGCCGAGGGCCCCGTCCCCGGC
>JBOGFO010000214.1:0-11147 GCA_050743445.1 Acidimicrobiia bacterium | reverse complement strand
GGCTCAGGCTCCGGCGCCCGCGCCCGCGCCGCCCGCGCCCGAGTCGTCCGCCCCTGAGTCCGCCGCGCCCGAGGCGGCACCGCAGACCGAGGCGGCACCGCAGACCGAGGCGGAGCGACGGATGGACAACCTGATGGGGGACTACGAACCCCAGCAGGTGACCCACGACGACCTCGGTGGCCAGTCGCTGGAGGACGCCATCTCCGGCACGATCGTCGAGTTCGACGAGGGCGACATCGTGAACGGCACCGTGGTCAAGGTCGACAAGGACGAGGTGCTGCTCGACATCGGCTACAAGTCGGAAGGGGTCATCCCCAACCGGGAGCTCTCCATCCGCCACGACGTCGACCCCAACGAGGTCGTGTCCCTGGGCGACAAGATCGAGGCGCTCGTCCTCCAGAAGGAGGACAAGGAAGGGCGACTCATCCTGTCCAAGAAGCGGGCCCAGTACGTGCGGGCCTGGGGGACCATCGAGCAGATCAAGCAGGCCGAGGGCGTCGTCGAGGGTCCGGTCATCGAGGTCGTCAAGGGCGGGCTCATCCTCGACATCGGGCTGCGGGGCTTCCTCCCCGCCTCGCTGGTGGAGCTGCGCCGGGTGCGCGACCTCCAGCCCTATGTGGGCCGCACGCTGCAGGCCAAGATCATCGAGCTCGACAAGAACCGCAACAACGTGGTCCTGTCCCGCCGGGCCCACCTGGAGGAGACCCAGCGCGAGGCCCGCGACGAGTTCCTGGCCAACCTGAAGCCGGGCGAGGTCCGCCGGGGTGTCGTGTCCTCGGTGGTCAACTTCGGGGCCTTCGTCGACCTGGGCGGGATGGACGGGCTGGTGCACGTGTCCGAACTGTCCTGGAAGCACGTCGACCATCCGTCGTCGGTCGTCCAGGTGGGCGACGAGGTCACCGTCCAGGTGCTCGACGTCGACCTGTCCCGGGAGCGCATCTCGCTGTCGCTCAAGGCCACCCAGCAGGACCCCTGGCAGCAGTTCGCCAGCGGCCACCGGGTGGGTGAGCTGGTCTACGGCCGGGTCACCAAGCTGGTGCCCTTCGGTGCCTTTGTCCAGGTGGGGGAGGGCATCGAGGGTCTCGTCCACATCTCCGAGATGGCCGCCCACCACGTCGACCTGCCCGACCAGGTCGTCTCTCCCGGCGAGGAGCTGTGGGTCAAGATCATCGATCTCGATCTGGAGCGGCGCCGGATCTCGCTGTCCATCAAGCAGGCCGCCGAGGGCGGCACGGTGGCGGCCGAGTACCAGGAGATCTACGGCGAGCACGCCTACGACGAGCAGGGCAACTACATCGGCCCCACCTTCGAGGAGCACGCCGCCGGCGAAGGCGAGGCCGCGGCTGCGGAGGGGACCGAAGGGGCGGAGGCAGCGGCCGAAGTCGCGCCGGCCGAAGCCCCGCCAGCCGCAGAGGCCGAGGCCGAGGTCGGGGTCGAGGTCACTCCCGCACCGTCGCCGGCGGAACCGGCTCCGGAGGATGACCTGCCGTCGCCGGACGTGGGCCCGACCGTCTGAGGCGACTCCGCCCTACTTCACCAGGTGCACCGGGTCGCCGATGATGGTGGCGGCCCAGGTCGTGCGGTCCGTCACCGAGCTGCCGGCGACGTAGCGGATCTTCCACCACGTCTTGCCGCTGAACACGCTGTAGTCGTTGGGCAGGTTCAGGGTGAGGGTCATCTGCCGGCGGTTGTACTTCGACTGGCTCGACAGGTCCGAGTACGGCTGGGTGCCGTTGTTGTTCACCATCAGCCGGTTGGAGCCGTCGGAGCTGCCTGAGCAGCCGCCGGTGGGGGCTGTGGGCGGGCTGCAGGGCGTCGCCCACGTGAACGGGAACGTGTTCCCGTTGGGATCGAGGATCTGGATGGACGTGGCTCCCTCGCCCGGGTCGAAGAGGTCGATCTTCAGCTTCTTGCCGGCGTGGACGGAGTCGACCTGGGCCAGGAAGAAGTCGGCCGTGGTGCTGGAGGCGTTGGCGTAGATCGACATCTCCTCCACGCCGTGGACCTGGGGGCACGAGGCCAGGAAGCCGGGGTTGCCGGCGATGGTGGTGCACACGTTGAACGTCGAACCGGCGCCGAGCTTCGCCCGGATGCCGAAGCCGTTCGATCCCTGGCTGCTGGCCTGGTTGGCCAGGGTCCTCACCCGCAGGAAGTACTGGCCCGCCTCCGGGTTGGAGATCGTGTACAGGTTGGCCCAGGCGTTGACCGGGAAGCTGGAGTCGCCCGTCGTCACCGTGCGGGTGTGGAGCACGGGGTTGTCCGAGTTGTCGAACGGCGTGTCGTCGGTGTCGTACACCGTGTAGATGGTGGTGACGTTGCGGGTTCCGCTCCCGTAGGTCTGATCGGCGTTCGACCCGCTCTGGCGGTAGGCGGCGTCGTAGAGCTGGATGGTCAGCTGCTGGCCGGGGGCCTGGGCCAGGCTGAGGGCGTAGAGGTAGCCGTCGGCGTCGTAGTCGGGGTTGTTGGTGCCGGTGAAGCTGGGGCACGTCCACGACGAGCCGTTCCAGGTGCGGTCGTGCCTGGGCAGGCGCTTGTCGCCGTTCTCCACGGCCGCGCACCAGCCGCTGGCTGCCAGCCAGAAGTTCTCCGTCGCCCCGCCGAAGACGTTGCTGCCGGTGCCGAGGGTGTTCTTCGGGCTGCCCATGGGAACGGGCAGGACGTACTCGGCCGTGGCGCTGCGGCCTACGGCGACGTCGTCGAGGACGACCTGGGAGAAGAACTGTGGGGCCTGGGTGTCGGCGATCGCCACCTGGAGCCGGCGGGTGTCACCCGGGACCTGGGTGACCGACACGGTGGCGTCGTCGACGCCGTGGGTGAAGCCGTTCCGGGTGGCGGCGGCGATGGCCGCGGTCCGGGCCTTGGTGAAGTCGGGCATCCACACCACGCCGGCGAGGGCGGCGGCGTCGGCCGCCCGCTGTGTCTCCGAGGCGCGGGCGTACCAGCTGCCCACGTCGACGCTGAGGGCGGCGAAGCCGAGCAGCACGACGAGAACGAGGGCGAACATCGGCAGGATGTAGCCATCCTCGTCACGCCGATCTGGGCGCAGGCGTTGCGGCACGTCAGCCCCCTGGTTCGAGTCGCATCACGGCTGTCGAATGGATCGTGGTCGTCCCCGGGATGAGGTCGGTGAGGTGGTCGCGCCGGATCTCGATCCACACCCCTAGGTAGTCGGCGGTGTCCTGGTCGGTGACGCGCCCGGTGGGGCACCAGCGGAGGTCGGGGGAGCTGCCCGTACAGGTGGTGGTGCCGGTGAAGGCGCTCTGGGGCAGCAGGAGGGAGGCTGCCGTATAGACGTTGCACGGCTCGCCGGCGGACGGCGTGCCCGCCCGGCAGGTGGCGCTGGGGGTGCCGGAGCTGTCGGCCCGGAACACGACGATGCGCACGATGCTGGCGGCGGGGATGTCGGCCACCGCGGCCCGCACCCCCTGGAGGAGGTTGTAGTCGGCGTAGCGGTCGCGGCCGAGGTTGGAGGCGGTGCGGGACCCGGCCCGGGTGGCGTTCTCGATGGTGAGCTTGTCCCGCCAGGCGAGGCCGAAGTCGGCCGTGCCCACGCACAGGTAGAGCAGGACGATCATGATGATCGCCAGCTCCACGGTGACGACCCCCCGTTCTCCGCGCAGGCGACGGGCACTCATCGGCGCCTCGCCTCGATGCGCAGGACCGTGTCGTCGGTGAAGGTGTAGCCCTGGCCGAAGAAGCCGGTGAGGTTGTCGTGGGTGGCTTTCACGAAGACGCCGACGTAGTCCGGGGGCCCGCTGGCGGCCACCTCGCGTCCGGTGGGGCACCAGAACCGGTCGAGGTCGGTGGGCCCGCAGCCGAAGCTGGTCTCGGGCGCGGCGAAGTCGGCAGGGTGGTAGACGTTGCAGTCGTTGGCGTCGCTGGGTACGCCGGACGCGCAGTTCCCGGCCGGGACCGTGGAGGTGGGAGACGCCGCCCGGTAGACGACGACGTACTCGATGCTCTCCCGCGACATGGCGCCGGCCGCCTTGTCGATGGCGGCGACGAGCTGGTGGTCGGCCAGGAGGTCGTTGCCCACGGTGGTGGCGGCCCGCGCACCGGCCCGGCTCATGTTGGCCACGGTCAGCTTGTCGTAGAAGGCGAGGCCGAACTCGAAGAGCCCGAAGATCATCATGAAGAAGACGGGCGAGAGGATGGCCGCCTCCACCAGAGCCGCGCCGCGCTCGTCCCGACGCCGGGACAGGGGCGGCTTCGTCGTCGGGAGTTGGGGGGCGGCGGCCATGCTCACCAGACACTTCGGCCCGCGACGGCCGGTGTTTAACCGGGGCGCGGCAGCCTTCGCTGCCCTTGCCGTAAAGGTGGCGTTGGGCGGGGAATCGGCGGTACTAGTTCGGGCTCCGAGCTGTGACTAGACAACGAATACCGGCGTGACTATTCAAGTAATAGCCCGGCGGGTACGTAGGTGGAAAACCGCCCGACACCAGCCCAGATGTCAACCGGCCCATAGCAACGGAGCGGTCCCGGATGTCAAGATTTCGTTTAATGACCGACGCTTACGCCCGGATTCAATTGTGAATCGCATCAGCAAACGGGACGGACGGTCAGGAGTCGACAACGGTCGTGTACCGACCGGTCGCGCCGGCGCCGATGTTGTCAGCAGTCCAGTGACGCCCAATCGAGTGAGGTTGCACTTGTGAGCAGTCGTCGGGTCCTGATTCTGGTCGCCGCGGTGGCCCTCGCCGCCATCACCGCGCTGGCCACCTTCAACTACGTCTCCTCGGCGGACGAGCGTGCCTTCGGGGACGCCGAGCTGATCGAGGTGTTCATGGTCACCAAGGACATCCAGAAGGGCTTCCCCGGCGAACGGGCGCTGGACGAGGGCTACATCGACAAGGCCCCGATCCCCAAGAAGTTCGCTCCGGCCAAGGCGGTGATCAATGCCCAGACGCTGCGGGGCAAGGTGGCCCTGGCTCCGCTGGCCGCCGGCCTCCCGGTGGTTGACGGCGGCTTCGTCGAACCCCGCCTGGCCAACGAGTCCTTCGCCCAGCGCATCGACACCGGCATGCAGGCCGTGACGCTGTCGATGAGTGACGTCCAGGGCGTGGCCCGGCTCGTCGTCCCCGGCGACAAGGTCAACATGATGGTCACCCTCGACCCGGAGGCCGAGGCGGCCGCCGCCGCAGCCAAGAAGACGACCCAGTACGTGCTCCAGGGCATCGAGGTGCTGGCCGTCGGCAACGCCACCGAGCTCCTGCCCGGCGAGCAACCCGCGGCGGTAGAGGGCCAGGAGGCCGGCCAGGTGCCGGTCACCGACTCCGGGCTCATCACCTTCTCCGTTCCCGGCATCGACGCCGAGCGGCTGGTCCACGCCAGCCTGAGCGGCACGGTGCACCTCACCCTGGTGCCGCCCGACTTCACGCCCGCCCCCGTGCCCCCGGTGAACCGTGACAACCTCTTCTCCTAACCTGGCCGCCGGCTCCGGGCTCGACGCCCTCCTGTCCGGGCGACACTACGAGCTGGTGGTCGTCGATCCCGACCCGAAGCTCCGCACCCGCCTGGCCATGCAGCTCGGTGAGGCCACGACGGTGGCCACCTACCCGGACATTCCGGCGCTGGCCGAACGGCTGCGGCCCGGGGCGGCGACGGTGGTCGTGTTCGGGCCCGGGCTGGGTGACGCCGACGGGCTGGCCGAGATCGAGGCCCTGACCCGCCGGTGGCCGGAAGTGGCCTGCATCCTGGTCGTCGCCGAGCTGTCGACCGGCCTGCTCCAGCAGGCGCTGCGCTCCGGCGTGAAGGACGTGCTCGGGTCGCCGACCGATTCCCAGCTGCTGCACGAGTCGGTCGACCGGGTGGCCCGCAGCCTTCCGGTCGCCCCGACCGCGGTGACGCTGACTCCCGGCGAGCCGGGCGAGCGCGGCCAGGTCATCACCGTGTCGTCCACCAAGGGCGGCTCGGGGAAGAGCGTGGTTGCCACCAATCTCGCCGTCTCCCTGGCCCGGCGCTCCGACCGGCCCGTGGTGCTGGTGGACGCCGACCTCCAGTTCGGCGACGTCGCCGTGCTGCTGCGCCTCACCGCCTCCCACACGGTGGTCGACGCCGTCTCGGCCATGGACCGGCTCGACGCCCAGCTGCTGCAGAGCCTGCTCGTCCGCCATGAGCCGAGCGGCCTGCTCGTCCTGCCGGCGCCGATCGAACCGTCCTTCGCCGAGCGGGTGACGGGTGCCGACATGGTGAAGATCGTCGAGACGCTCCAGTCGTTCTGCGCCTACGTGGTGGTGGACACCCCGGCCCAGTTCAACGACGTGGTCCTCGCCCTGATCGAGTACTCCGACGAGGTCGTCCTGGTGGCGGGGATGGACATACCGAACATCAAGAACGTCAAGCTGGGATTGCAGACGCTGCGGCTGCTGTCGGTCCCGGAGACCAAGCTGCGCCTCCTGCTCAACCGGGCCAACGCCAAGGTCAAGCTGGACGTGAGCGAGGTCGAGCGCACGCTCGGGCTGCGGGCCGAGTGCCTGGTGCCGAGCGACGTCATCGTGCCCCAGACCGTGAACAAGGGCGTGCCGCTGGTCCTCGACGCCCCCCGCTCCGAGGTGGCCAAGGCCTTCGAGCGGCTGGCCGACCTGTTCCTGTCCCAGACCGCCCAGGTCCCGCTCAAGAAGGCCAAGTCCCGCTTCGGCTTCTAACCCGCCCACCCCCGTTGCCAACCGCTCTGTAGGAAGGAACACGGATGTCCCTGTACCGGCGACTGCACGAGGTGCAACGAGAGGTCAACGGCGCCGCCAGCGGTCGCGACCCCGTCCTCGACGAGCTGCGCCAGAAGATCCACCACCTGCTCATCGACGAGCTCGGGCCGCTCCTCTACGACCGCCGGGTGGGGGAGGAGGAGCTCCGGCGCCAGGTCCACGACCACCTGGCCGTCATCCTCGGCCGGGAGCGGGTGCCGCTGTCGGGGGCCGACCGGGCCCAGCTGGTCCAGGACGTGTCCGACGACGTGCTGGGCTACGGGCCCATCGACCACTTCCTCGGCGACCCGGAGATCACCGAGGTGATGGTGAACGGCCCGCACCGGGTCTACGTCGAACGGGCCGGGCGCATCGAGACCACCGGGGCCTCGTTCCTGGACGAGACCCACCTGCGCCGCATCATCGAGAAGATCGTGGCCCAGGTCGGGCGGCGGGTCGACGAGGCGACGCCGATGGTCGACGCCCGCCTGCCCGACGGCTCCCGGGTCAACGCCATCGTCTCCCCGCTGGCCATCGGCGGGCCCTTCCTCACCATCCGGAAGTTCTCCAAGGATCCGTACACGGTCGAGGACCTGGTCAACTTCGGGACCTTCACGCCGTCGGTGGCGCAGTTCCTCGACGCCTGCGTCCGGGGCCGGCTCAACGTCATCGTGAGCGGCGGAACGGGGTCGGGGAAGACGACCACGCTCAACGTGCTGTCGTCGTTCATTCCCGGCGACGAGCGCATCGTCACCGTGGAGGACGCCAAGGAGCTCCAGCTCCACCAGGAGCACGTGCTCCCGCTCGAGGCCCGCCCGCCCAACATCGAGGGCAAGGGCGAGGTCCGCATCCGGGATCTGGTGCGCAACTGCCTGCGGATGCGGCCCGACCGGATCGTGGTGGGGGAGTGCCGGGGCGGCGAGGCCCTGGACATGCTCCAGGCCATGAACACGGGCCACGACGGGTCGCTCACCACCGTCCACGCCAACGCCCCCCGGGACGCCCTGGCCCGGATCGAGACCATGGTGCTCATGGCCGGCATGGACCTGCCCGTGCGGGCCATCCGGGAGCAGATGTCCTCGGCTATCGATCTCGTCATCCAGCTGTCCCGGCTCCGGGACGGGACCCGCCGGATCACGCACGTGAGCGAGGTGCTCGGGATGGAGGGTGACGTCGTCGTCCTCCAGGACATCTTCCTGTTCGACTTCGGCATGGGCCTCAACGAGCACGGCCGGTTCCAGGGGCACCTGAAGTCGACCGGGATCCGGCCCAAGTTCGCCGAGAAGCTGGCCGACCTCGGGATCCGCCTCGGGCCCGAGCTGTTCGCGGCCGAGGCCTTCTCCCGGCGGATGGCGGGCGTGCGGTGAAGTTCCTCATCTTCCTGCTCGCCGCCGCCACCGGCGGGTCGATCGCCGCTGCCCTGCTCCTCATCTTCATCCGCACCGACGAGACCCTTGACGGCCGCCTCGGCGCCGTGGGACCGGTCCCCGATCGGGACGCGGCCGAGTTCGCCCTGGCCCTGTCGCCGCCCATGGCCGAGAACACGCTCATGCAGCGGGCCGTGGACGTCACCTCCCGGATGGCCACCCGGGCCGGGGTGCTGACGAAGATCGAGGGCCTGCTGGAGCAAGCGAACCTCCCGCTGCGGCCGGCGGAGGCGCTGTTCTTCTACGCCGCCGGTGTCACGCTGGTTGGTCTCCTGGCGCTCCTCGGTGCCCCGAGCCTGCCCGTCGGGCTCATGTCGGTGGCCGTGATCGCCGCCGTGCCCGTGGTGGTGGTCAAGACGCTGCGCCAGCGCCGGCTGAGGGCCTTCGAGGCCCAGCTGCCCGACACCCTGATCCTGCTCGCCGGCTCGTTGCGGGCCGGCTACTCCTTCCTCCAGGGCGTCGAGGCCGTCGTCCAGGAGATCTCCGATCCGATGGCCCGGGAGCTACGCCGGGCGCTGGCCGAGGCCCGCCTGGGCCGGCCCCTGGAAGAGGCCCTGGGGGACGTGTCGACCCGCATGCAGAGCCGTGACTTCGAGTGGTCGGTGATGGCCATCCGCATCCAGAGAGAAGTGGGTGGGAACCTGGCCGAGCTGCTCCAGACGGTGGCCGACACCATGCTGCAGCGGAGCCGGCTGCGGGGCGAGGTCAAGTCGCTCACCGCCGAGGGCCGCCTGTCGGCGATCATCATGGCCTTCCTGCCCGTCGGGCTCGGTGGGTTCATGTTCATGTCTTCCCCGGACTACATCGGGGAGCTGTTCAGCTCATTGATGGGCTGGGCGATGGTGGTCGGCTCCACCGTTCTGGCCCTGGCCGGGTTCGCCTGGCTCAAGAAGATCATCGCCATCGAGGTCTGACGAATGCTCACAGTGCTTGTCATCGGTAGCTTCGGAGCGGTGGCGCTGGCCGCCTTCGCCGTCCTGACGGGGGCGGAGGAACGCCGGGACGTGCGTCTCGCCCTGCGGGGCCTGGAGGACTACCAGGTGTCCTCCAACCTGCGGGAGCAGGAGATGCTCAAGTCCCTGCGGGAACGCGTGCTGCTCCCCCTGGTCGGACACGTCGCCCGCTTCTCGGACCGCTTCACGCCCGCCGGGTATGTCGCCCAGGTGAAGGACAAGCTGGTCCATGCCGGCAGTCCGGCCGGCCTCGACGCCGACCGGTTCATGGCGTTCAAGGTCATGGGGGCCGTGTCGGTCATCTTCTGGGCGTGGCTCGCCTTCAGTTTCCTCGCCCTGGGCGGCTTCTACGGGGTGGTGGTGACCGGCCTGATGTCGGCGGCGTCCTTCATGGGACCCGACGTCCTCGTGCAGCGGCGGATCGACGCCCGCCAGCACCAGATCGCCGTGCGGCTGCCCGACATCCTCGACCTGCTGGTCATCTCGGTGGAGGCCGGCCTCGGTTTCGAGCAGGCCATCCAGCGAACGGTCGACGCCGTCCCCGGGCCGCTGGCCGACGAGTTCCGCCGAATGCTCCAGGAGACGCGGGTGGGGTCCACCCGGGCCGAGGCGCTGCGGTCCATGGACGAGCGCACCAGCGTCCCGGAGCTGCGGTCCTTCATCCTGGCCATGCTCCAGGCCGACACCTTCGGTGTGTCCATCGGCCGGATCCTTCGGGTCCAGGCCGACGAGATGCGGAACCGGCGGCGTCAGCGGGCTCAGGAGGCGGCGCAGAAGGCGCCGGTGAAGATGCTCTTCCCGCTCATCTTCTGCATCTTCCCGTCCCTGTTCGTCGTGATCCTGGGGCCGGCCGCCATGCAGATCATGAGGACCTTCTAGCCGCAGTCGGTGGTCGTCGCGCCCGTTAGATTGCGCCCGATGGCGCAGGCCGGAACTTTCCGGCGGACGCCGGTCCGGCCGACGATGGCAACCCTCTTCACCCTGGTCTTCGCGCTCGGTGGCTGGCGCAGCGGGCTGGGCGCCATCTCCGACAACTCGTTCCTCTGGCACCTTCAGACGGGCCGGCAGATCCTCGAGGACGGGATCCCCCGGGCGGACCCGTACTCGTTCACCGCCCCCGGGGTCCGGTGGGTGGCCCAGTCCTGGCTGGCGGAGCTCGTCTACGGGCTCCTCGACCGGCTGGGCGGCGTGCTCGGGGTCCGTCTGCTCACGGCCGCCATCGGGGCGGCGGTGGCGACGGCCTGCTACCGGCTGGCGCTGCGCCTGGCCGGAGACCGGGTGCGGGCGGCCGGCGTCACGCTGGCGGCGGTGGGGACGTCCTTCACCCTGTGGTCGCCCCGGCCGTTGTTCTTCGGTGTCCTCGCCTTCGTGTGCCTGCTGTGGGTCGTCGAGGTTCCGGACTCCCGGCTGGGCCGGCGGCCGCTGCTCGCCGTCCCGGTTCTCATGTGGCTGTGGGCCAACGCCCACGGCACGTTCGCCCTCGGTTTCGTCTACCTGGGGTTGCACCTGGCTGGGAGGTGGCTCGACGGGCACCGGCCCTGGGAGGGGCGGGAGGCCGTGCTGTTGAAGGCCGCGGTCGTCGCCCTGGCCGTGTGCCTGATCAATCCCTACGGGCCCGGGCTGCTGCTGTTCCCCCTGGAGCTACTCGGGCGGGGCGACGTCCTGCGGGACGTGATCGAGTGGGGGTCGCCCAGCTTCCGGTCCGTGCAGGGGCTCATGCTGGCCGGGTGGATCCTCGTCTTCGCCGTGATCGTGGCCCGGGCCGGGGTCCAGCCGTCCCGGCGCGACCTCCTGGTCACCATCCCCTTCCTGCTGCTGGCGCTGTGGGCGTTGCGCAACATCGCATTGGCGCCGCTGGTGGGCCTGCCCGTGGTGGCCCGCCTGGTGGCGACGCCGGCGGACCGTCCGGACACGCCGGGTCTGATCCAGCGGCTGGTGGTGGTGCTCCTGGTTGCGCTCGCCCTGCTGTGGACGGTCGATGCGACCCGCGGGCCCGACCTCGACCTCGACCGCTACCCGGTGGAGGCCCTGGCGTTCATGGAGGACGAGGGCCTGCTGGGGAAGCGCCTGATGACCGACGACGG
>JBOGFO010000213.1:0-3064 GCA_050743445.1 Acidimicrobiia bacterium | reverse complement strand
CGGCCCAGCAGCCCGCATCGCCGGGCGGCGGGGCAAAGGCCGGGGACGGCGCCGGCTGCCCTCCCGGGTGGGCCACCAACCCCTCGGCGTGGCGGGAGCGCCTGCCCATCGCCGGCCTCGCCCTGGCTGGCTTCGTGGTCGCCACCTACCTCACCCTCTACCAGCTCGACGTCGTCGGCTCGGTGTGGGAGCCGTTCTTCGGCGACGGGAGCACCAGGGTGCTCAACTCGAAGGTCTCGCACCTCCTCCCCGTGCCCGACGCCGCCCTCGGCGCCGCCGCCTACCTGGCCGACGCCGTCACCGCAGTAGTCGGCGGCACGGACCGCTGGCGGCGGATGCCCTGGCTGGTGATCCTCTTCGGCTTGGCCGTGGGCCCTCTGGGCGCGGCCAGCGTGGTGCTGGTGATCCTCCAGCCCGTCCTCTTCGACGCCTTCTGCACGCTGTGCCTGGTCTCCGCCGTCATCTCGGTGGCCATGATCGGCCCGGCCATGGACGAGGTCCTGGCCAGCCTGCAGCACATGCGGCTCCGCCGCGGCGAAGGCGCCTCGGTGTGGCGGGTCTTCTGGCACGGGGACCGGGCGTGAGCCCGGCCCAGGTGGGCGGCATGCTCGTGGGTGTCTGGCTGGTGGCCGCCCCGGCGTTGCTGAGCTACGCGGGCGAGCCCGCCGGCGACTTCCACCGGGTGGTCGGCCCACTGGCGGCCGGCGTGGCGCTGATCGCCGCCTGGGACGCCACCCGGGGCCTCGCCCGGGCGCTTCTGATCGCCGGGCCCGCCCTGGCCCTGGCTCCGGTGGTCGTGGCCCACTCCGCCGCCGCCGTGGCCAACGCCCTGGCCTGTGCCGCGCTCCTCGCCGCCGCCGCCCCCTTTGGCGGCACCTCTGGCCCCCTGGGCGGAGGGTGGCGGGCGCTGGCCACGGGCCCGTCATCGTCGGCCCGACAAGCTGAACGCGACGGGCGGTGAGCGGACAATCCGGCGCGGTTTGGTGACCGGTCCGTTACCGCAAACCGGCTAGAGACAATCGCGATGAGGGAAAGAACAGGGGACGTACCTGTCGACAAGAGAAAGGACCGGCCATGGCCTTCTATCCCGCGGCTGCGTGGGCGTACCCCAACGACCGTTACTACTACGGGTGGTACGACACCGGATACCAGCTGTCCCCGCCGACGGACCGTGACATCAAGTCGATCATCGTCGACCGCCTCAAGGAGAACCCCTACACCAAAGACGAGAAGATCAAGGTCGACGTGAAGCGCGACGTCGTCATCCTCAACGGCGACGTCTCGTCGTGCCGGGCCAAGCGGGCCGCGGGCGACGATGCCTGGGATACCCAGGGCGTGGCCGATGTCAGCAACCAGCTCGTCGTCCTCAACGGGCACGGCGCCGAAACGGCGTCCGCCACCTGAGCGTGGGCCGGTCATGCGTGTCCCGTCTCGACCGTGGCCACAGGTCACGCCTCACGAAGGAGTCTGGCTGTGCGTTCCCCTGACACCGAGGTCCCGAGTTCGGCGGCCCCCGTCGCTGCCCAGGCGACAGACCGCCGCCAGATCGCCACGTACCCCACCTACACGCAGGCCCAGGCGGCCGTCGACGCACTGGCCGACGCCCAGTTCCCCGTCGAGCGGCTCTCCATCGTGGCCGACGGGCTGCGCTTCGTGGAGCATGTCCTCGGCCGGCGCGGCTACCGGGAAGCGACCATGGGCAGCCTGGTCTCGGGGGCGCTGCTCGGCGCCGCCCTCGGATTCTTCTTCGGGCTGTTCGACTGGGTTCAGCCGCTCGTCTCCGGCCTGGCCCTCGCCTTCTACGGGCTGACCGTCGGGGCCGTCGCCGGCGCCCTCGTCGGCGCCGTGACCCACTGGATGTCCGCCGGGCGACGCGACTTCAGCTCCGTCTCGTCCCTCGACGCCGAACGCTACGGAGTGGTCTGCGACCCTGCCTCGGCCCCAGCGGCGGAGAAGCTCCTGGCCGCCGCCGGGAGCCGGTGACCAAAGGCGCCCTCGCCCCGGCGTCACCTGACGACCCGAGATTCTCCGGACCCATGGTTGGGTAGCGCGCCGTCATGACCGTGCCCCGGCAGAACCTCATGCTCGTCGTCGGTGGCGTCGTCGGCGTCGTCGCCTTCGTCACCGGCGCCTGCGCCAACGGGGACGACAGCGGAGGCCCCACGCGGTCCCAGAGCGGCGCCGAACGCGCCATCGGCGATCAACCGGCCCCCGGAGTGTCGACCTTCGAGCAGGGCCTCTTCGACGAGATCCCCCGCTACCAGCCGAGCGAGCCGCTCGGTCCCCGCAGCGAGGAGACCGACGTGGTGGCCCAGAGCTTCCGGGCCCGCGACGTGAAGCCCGTGGAGCTCCTCGCCTTCTACCAGGCGCGGCTCGAGCCTCGGTGGGAGCGGCTGGAGGAACCCCGCCGCATCGGCGTGGGCAACACCTGGCAGGGCGCATGGGGCCTCGACCGGTGGCGGCTCACGATCAGCGCCACGGAGGCCCCCGCCCTGGAGGAGGCGACCGGCCCGGCGGCCGCCCAGGCGACCTTCCACACCCAGTACAACCTGAGCCTGGCCCCCCGCTGAAGGGGTGAGAGGCTCCCGCCCCCGGAATGCCGGGCGTCGCGTTGCTCCGCCGGTGTCGGCGCTGGGCCGGTGGTCGCGGCGGGCTCCACCTCGCCGCCGTCGGGCTGGCCGCCGTGGTGGCCTGTTCGCCCGGTCCCGACGCACCCGAGGGCCCGGCGGCGCCCGAAGCGCCCGAACGGCCCGAGCCCGCCGGGGAGATCACGGTCTCCGGCCGGGTCAGCCGGGTGCTGGAGCCGCACGTCTTCGAGATCGCGGGCGACAAGCGACCGGCGGGTGAACCCGTCCTCGTCGTCGACCCGCAGGGACGGCGACCGGTGCTCGCCGGCCAGCGGGTCCAGGCCACGGGGACGACACGGGCGTTCCGCCGGGAGGTACTCGAAGCCGAGCTCGGGGTGCGTTTCGACGCCGTGGCGGCGGCGGGACTCGAAGGCCGCAGCTGCCTGGTGGCGCGCCTGGTGTCCACCTCCGACCATCCCGGCGCACCGCCCTGACCC
>JBOGFO010000212.1:0-2225 GCA_050743445.1 Acidimicrobiia bacterium | reverse complement strand
GAGTCGCCCCCGGCCGAGGCCGTGACGGGGCCCGGGACCAGGGCGGCGACGGGACCGCGGCGGGCCTCGCCGGCGGCCGATCCGGCGAAGGCGGCGGCCCCGAGGTTGAAGACCCCGCCGTCCGCCGCCACCAGCCAGTAGCCGTCCCCGGCCGGCGTCGCCGCCATCCCCACGATCGGCTTGTTCAACCGAACCGACCCCAACGACCCATGGAACCGGGCGTTCCCGAAGGCGAAGATCCCCCCGTCCGACGCCACCAGCCCGTAGCCCTCGCCGGCCGGCGTCGCCGCCCTCCCCACGATCGGCTTGTTCAACCGCACCGACCCCAACGACCCGAGGAACGGAGCGTTCC
Source organism: Acidimicrobiia bacterium (assembly GCA_050743445.1). Lineage (GTDB taxonomy): Bacteria > Actinomycetota > Acidimicrobiia > IMCC26256 > BP-133 > CAWBJP01. Next base: position 1,873 of record JBOGFO010000212.1, on the reverse strand, counting down.
CGAAGGCGAAGACCCCCCCGTCGGTCGCCACCAGCCAGTAGCCATCGCCGGTCGGCGTCGCCGCCATCCCCACGATGGGCCGGTTCAGGGTCAGATGGCCGGTCGATCCGAGGAACGGGGCATCTCCGAGGCCGAACACCCCGCCGTCGGTGGCGGCCAGCCAGTAGCCCTGGCCGCTCGGCGTCGGGGCGCCGGCCACGATGGGCCGGTTGAGCTTGGTGCCGGCCACGGAGCCGTGATCTCCGGCGGTCCCGAAGGTGAGCACGGCCCCGTCGGCACCCACCAGCCAGTAGCCGGCATCGGGGGCGGCATTCGAGGACGCGACGGGGTGGAGGAGGACGATCCCCACCGCCATCACCAACGGGAGGACGATTCTGTGGCGAGACCAACCGCCGAAAAGCAGCCGGCACACTGTTTGCATCCCCGATCGCGAGTTCTGGGGCGGATCGCCCGCTTTGCTCGTGTCTGAGGAACTTCGTCCCCCTCTGGGCTGTTTCCTCCCTGTTGTCCAGGTTCTCAGACCCCGTTCCCCTCCCCCAGTGATCGAACCGGCGCTCCTTACCGGCACCCGTCTCCCGTCAGATGGAACGCCGGAAGCCGGGGAGGGTCTACCGGGCCCGCCGCCCGGATCGGGCCAGCCACTGGTCCACCGGGGCGTAGTCGTCGGTGAGCACCTTGCCGTCTCCGGCGAAGCCGGCGGCATCCGCCCCGAGGGCGGGTTCCTCCCCGCCGTCACGGGCCTGGATGAGCGACTGCAACCGGTCACGGTCGAAGGGCCGGTCTGAGGCGGCCACCACGTAGTTGCCTCCCCGGGTGCCGTCGAGGAGGTCCGGAGGGGCGACGACGGCCACATGCTCGAAGACGGCGGCCAGGGTGGCCACCTCCGCCCGGGCAAAGCGCAGCGGAGGATGGTCGATGAGGTTCAGCAGGTAGAGGCCGCCGGGACGCAGGATGCGGTGGACGTCGGCGACGAACTCCCGGGTGGTGAGGTGCCACGGGACGGCCAGGTCGCCGAAGGCGTCGCCCACCACGAGATCCCGTGACGCCGGCGGCAGGCGGCGCATGAGCAGGCGGGCGTCGCCCACCGAGACGCGCAGACGGGGCCCGGTCACGAGGCCCAGACGGTCCCGGGCGAGCTCGACCAGATCGGGGTCGATCTCGAGGACCAGGTGGTCGGAGCCGGGGTCGATGGTGGCGAGATAGCGGGGCAGGGTGAACCCGCCGCCGCCGATGTGGAGGGCGTCGAGCGGACGGTCGTCTCCGCCGGAGGGACGGCCGGTGGCGATCACGTCGGCGAAGACCTTGGCGTAGCGGAGCTCCAGGTGAGCCGGATCGTCGAGATCGACGTAGCTGTGGCGGAGGATGTCGAGCCACAGTGACCGCCCGCCGCTCCGGTTCGGGTCGGGAACGACCCGGGCGCAGTGGTAGCGGGTCTCGACGTCGCAGGGACCGTCGGCCGCTGACGCCAGCCCCCCGGCTCCCGCCGCGGCCAGGAGCGAGAGCGCCAGCATGGTCACCGGAGGGCGGGGCCGGGCCAGAGCGGACCACAGCACCAGGCCGGCGACGACCAGGGCGGCACCCACGGCAATGATCACGGCGCTGGTGGCGGCGGCGGCCACCAGGACGAAACCGGCCAGGAAGGTTCCGGCGATGGCGCCGGCGGTGGCCAGGGCGGAGAGGCGCCCCACCACCTGCCCGGTCACCTCGAGGTCGCGCAGCTGCAGCTTCACCACCGTCGGGTGCACGGCGCTGAGGACGGCGGCCGGCGCCAGGAAGCCGGTGATGGCCAGGGCGAGGATGTCGTCGGCCTGGCCCAGGCCGGCCGTGCCCGTGGCCCGGACGGCGGGGAGGGAGAGCATGGCCAGTGCCCCGC
>JBOGFO010000211.1:0-3343 GCA_050743445.1 Acidimicrobiia bacterium | reverse complement strand
GTTCGGGCGCAACCCCCAGGACGGCGAGGATCCCTTCGCCGGCGGCCGCTACTCGGTCGAGTCCTACCTGGAGCACCAGGCCGACAAGCTGGCCCGGCGCTTCGACGCCAACAGCTACCTGGTGCTCTCCGAGGCCATGAACCACCACGACGTCGGCCGGGGCCGGGGCGGCGTCGGCCCCGCCCTGGCCCAGGTGAAGGCCAGGGTGTCGGTGGCCGGCATCTCGAGCGACCGGCTCTACCCGCTCTACCAGCAGGAGCAGGTCGCCGCCCTGGTCCCCGACCGGCCGCAGGTCCGCGTGATCCGCTCGCCCTACGGCCACGACTCGTTCCTCATCGAGAGTGAGGCGGTGGGCGCCTTCATCGCCGGGGCGCTGGCCGCCGGGGGGCGGTAGAAAGAGCTGTGCTCATGGCCCTTCGCCTGGCGGCTCATCGCGCCGTCGGTGGGGGCCCCTGCCCCACCTCCAGGCGCCACTAACGTGGCGCCGTGCGCATCCTGCTCGTCGTCGGCAACGGACAACCCCCGGGGCGCCTCGCCATCCGCTCCGATCGGGTGCTGCACACCTCCGGAGGGGCACTCGACGCCGGCCTGCTGGCCGACGTGCGGGCCCACATCCCCGAGGACGTGGCCGTCACCGGCGCGGCCGGGGACGCGGCGGCGGTGGCCCAGGAGCTCCGCGGCCATGGCTTCCCGGTCACCCTGCACACCGACGGGCCGACTCCCGGTGACCTGACCGGCATCCGGGTGGTGCCCCTCACCGACTCCGGCCCGCCCATGGAGGTGGCCCCCTCGCTGCTCGAGCTGGTGGGGAACACGCCCCTGGTACGACTCGACCGGGTAGGCCGGCGCCTCGACTGCCATCTCGTGGCCAAGCTCGAGCTGCTCAACCCGGGCGGCAGCGTGAAGGACCGCCCGGCCATCGCCATGGTGGAGGCGGCCGAGCGCGACGGGAAGCTGCTGCCCGGAGGCACCATCATCGAGCCGACCTCGGGCAACACCGGCGTGGGCCTGGCCATTGTCGCCGCCCGCCGGCGCTACCGGTGCGTCTTCGTCATGCCCGACAAGATGAGCGCCGAGAAGATCAAGCTGCTGCGGGCCTACGGAGCCGAAGTGGTCGTGTGCCCCACGGCGGTGGCCCCCGACCATCCCGAGTCGTACTACTCGGTGGCCAACCGGCTCACCGAGGAGATCCCCGGCGGGTTCCAGCCCAACCAGTACAACAACCCCGAGAACCCGGCCGCCCACGTCCGGTCCACGGGTCCCGAGATCTGGCGCCAGACGGCGGGGCGCATCACCCACCTGGTGGCCGGCATCGGCACCGGCGGGACCATCAGCGGCCTCGGCCGCTACCTCAAGTCGCAGAACCCCGACGTCCAGATCGTGGGGGCCGACCCGGAGGGCTCCGTGTACTCCGGCGGCACCGGCCGACCCTACCTGGTGGAGGGCATCGGCGAGGACTTCTGGCCCACCACCTACGACCCGTACGTCGTCGACCGGGTGGTGATGGTCTCGGACCGCGACTCCTTCCTCACCGCCCGGCGGGTCACCCGGGAGGAGGGGATCCTGGTCGGCGGCTCCACCGGCACGGCGGTGTGGGCCGCGCTGGAGGTCGGCCGGGGCCTGCCGCCCGACGCCGTGATCGTGGTCATCATCCCTGACTCGGGCCGGGGCTACCTGTCCAAGGTCTACGACGACGAGTGGATGTCGGACTACGGGTTCGTGTCCGCCGCCGGCCAGACGGTGGGCGAGGTCCTGGCCCGCAAGTCGGCCGATCTCCCCGCCCTGGTCCACGTCCACCCCGACGAGACGGTGCGGGAGGTGATCGCCATCATGCGGGAGTTCGAGGTGTCCCAGGTCCCGGTGGTGCGGGCCGAGCCGCCGATCAAGATCGCCGAGGTGGCGGGGAGCGTGGGCGAGCGGGAGCTCATGGAGCGGGCCTTCGCCAACCCGGCCGTCCTCGACCGCCCGGTGGGCGACATGATGTCGGCCCCGCTGCCCACCGTGGGGAAGGGCGAGCCGGTCGAGCACCTGGTCACCGATCTGGAGTCGGCCACCGCCGTGGTCGTCCTCGAAGGCGGCCAGCCCATCGGGATCCTCACCCGCTCCGACCTCCTCGCCTTCCTCACCGGCCGATGACGGTGGGAACGCCCTCAGCCTCCGGGGACACCCCGGGCCCCGGGACCCCGGGACCCGGACCGAACAACCCCTACGGCTTCGAGACGCGCTCCATCCACGCCGGCCAGGACCCCGATCCCACCACCGGGGCGGTGATGACCCCCGTCTACCTGACCTCGACGTACGCCCAGAAGGCGGTGGGCTGGCATCGGGGCTTCGAGTACTCCCGGACGGGGAACCCCACCCGCAGTGCCCTGGAGGAGTGCCTGGCCTCCCTGGAGGAGGCGGCGCACGGCTTCGCCTTCGCCTCGGGAATGGCCGCCGAGGACGCCATCCTGCGCCTGCTCGCCACCGGCGACCACGTCGTGCTCCCCACCGACGCCTACGGCGGCACCTGGCGGCTGGTGGCCCGCGTCCACGGCCCGGCGGGCCTGGCCTACGACACCGCCGACCTCACCGACGCGGCCGCCCTGGAGCGGGCATGGCGGCCGGAGACGAAGCTGGTGTGGGTCGAGACGCCCTCCAACCCGCTGCTGGCGGTGGTGGACATCGCCGAGGTGGCCGAGTTCGCCCACCAGCGGGGGGCCGGGGTGGTGGTCGACAACACGTTCGCCACCCCCTACCTCCAGCAGCCGCTGACGCTGGGCGCCGACGTGGTCGTCCACTCGACCACCAAGTACCTGGGCGGCCATTCCGACGTCGTCGGCGGGTTCGTGGGCCTGAACGACCCGGAGATGGCGGAGCGCCTCGCCTTCCTGGAGAACGCCACCGGGGCGGTACCCGGCCCGCTCGACTGCTTCCTCGTCCTGCGCGGCCTCAAGACCCTGGGCGTGCGGATGGACCGCCACTGCGCCAACGCCGCCGCCGTGGCCGAGGTGCTGGGCGCCCACCCGGCCGTCGACCGGGTGCTCTGGCCCGGGCTGCCCGAGCATCCGGGCCACGACGTCGCCAAGCGCCAGATGCGCGACTTCGGCGGGATGGTGTCGTTCTTGATCGAGGGGACCGAGGAGGCGGCGCTCGACCTCATCACCCGGACCCGGATCTTCACCCTGGCCGAGTCGCTCGGCGGCGTGGAGTCGCTCATCGAGCATCCGGGGAAGATGACGCACGCCTCGGTGGCCGGGTCGACCAACGAGGTCCCCGGGAACCTGATCCGCCTCTCGGTCGGCATCGAGACCGTCGACGACCTCGTCTACGACCTCCTCCAGGCCCTCGACGCCCTCGCCTG
>JBOGFO010000210.1:0-4359 GCA_050743445.1 Acidimicrobiia bacterium | reverse complement strand
TGCCGTCCGCCGGGCCCGCCACCTCGTCCAGGCGGGCGGTCCGGCCTACGTGAAGCTGGGCCAGCTCGTCGCCACGGCCAAGGGCGCCCTTCCCGACGCCTGGACCGAGGCCTTCGCCTGGTGCCGGGACGAGGTGCCCCGCCTCGGGCCCGGTGTCGCCGAGGGGGTCCTGGACCGGTCACTCGGCCGGAACCGCTCGGAGCTGTTGTCCGGGATCACCCCCGAACCCATCGCCGCCGCCAGCATCGCCCAGGTGCACCTGGCCCGGCTGGCCGACGGCAGCGAGGTGGCCGTGAAGGTGCAGCGCCCCGGCCTGCGGCGCCGCTTCGAAACCGACATCCGGGCCCTGTCGGTGCTCGCCCTCCTGGCCGACCGGTGGAGCCGGCGGGCCCGCATCGCCAACCTGCCCGGGTTCGTGGAGCTGTTCGCCCAGCTGGTGCTGGAGGAACTCGACTTCCGCCTGGAGGCGTTGAACATGGCCGAGATCGGCCTGGCCAACGAGGACGCCGGCATCGGTCACATCCGGGTGCCCCGACCCATCCCCGGCCTGGTCACCGCCGAGGTCCTGGTGATGGAGCGGGTACCGGGCGTGCGCTACACCGACGCGGCCCGGGACCACCCCGGAATCGACGGCCACCGCCTGGTGCGCCTGGGCGTCCAGGGCGTCCTCGAACACGCCCTGCTCTACGGCGTGTTCCACGGCGATCTTCATGCCGGCAACGTGCTCATCGACGAGCAGGGCGACTTCTCGCTCGTCGACTTCGGGATCGTGGGCCGGCTCGACGCCGCCCAGCGGGGGGCGCTCGTGCGCCTCGTGATCGGCTTCGCCACCAACGACTTCGCCGCTCAGGTGGCGGCGGCGGCCGAGTTCGGCGCCCTGCCCCCCGACCTCGACCTCGAGCCCGTGGTGGCCGAGTTCGCCGCGCAGTCGGCCTTCTTTCTCGCCGCCGTCGACCGCCCGCTCAACCAGCTCGACCTGTCGACCATGACCGCTCAGGTGACCCGGGCCATCCGCCTGCTGGCCGAGCACCGCTTCCGCCAGCCCAAAGAGTTGTTCCTCTTCTCCAAGAACCTTCTGTACCTCAACGGGCTGGCCAACGCCTTCGCCCCCGACATCAACCTGCTGGCCGAGGTCGGCCCGATCTTCGCCTACTTCCAGGCCAAGTACCCGGCGGCGATGACCCAGATGATCCTCACCCTCTCGACACGGACCTCGCCGAACGCGGTCCGGGACGGCGGGGGCGGTACGGCGCACACACTGAGGGACTGAGCATGGGGGTCATGCCCGGGTAATGCGGCACGGAAGCGCCCGATCCCTACGTCTCGACACGATCTCCACAAAAACCCGATGGCGTCCCAACGGGGCCGGAGACGCGGCCAGCCGAAATCCACGGGCGGCCTGATCCGGGGTGCGCGAGCATCCGGCCCATGCGCTGCCACCTGCCTCGTTCCCTGGTCGCCATCACCGCCGGCCTCGTCCTCACCCTCCTGCCCCCGGTCCCCGCCCCGGCCGGAGTCGACCCCGTCGACCGGCACCTCGACTCCATCCGGGACGAACCCGACCGCCTGGCCGCCTTCCTGCGCGAGATGCCCAAGGGCGGCGACCTGCACACCCACCTGTCCGGCGCCACCTCGACCGAGACCCTGCTCCGCTTCGCGGTGGAGGACGGGCTCTGCATCGACACCGCCACCCACGTGGCCGCCCCCCCGCCGTGCGGTCCGGACCAGCGGCCGGCGTCCGACACCACCGGTGACGAAGCCTTCCGGGACAAGGTGATCGGGGCCTGGTCGATGAAGGGCTTCGTCCCCGGGGACGAGTCGGGCCACGACCACTTCTTCGCCACCTTCGGCAAGTTCAGCGCCGCCACCGACGGTCATGCCGGCGAGATGCTGGCGGAGGTGGCGGCCCGGGCCGCCGGCCAGGAGGAGTACTACCTCGAGCCGCTGCTCACCCTGGGCTTCCCCCAGGTCGCCGCCCTGGCCGAGCGGGTCGGCTACGACCCCGACCTGGCCGCCATGCGGGCCGAGATGACCGAGGGCGGAGCCATGGAGCGCATCGTCGCCGACGTGGCGGCGGACGTCGACGCCATCTTCGCCCAGTTCCGGGACACGCTCCGCTGCGGCACGCCGGCCGCCGAGCGGGCCTGCCGGTTACCCATCCGCTTCGACCACCAGGTGCTGCGGGCCAACCCACCCGAGGTGGTCTTCGGCCAGATCCTGCTCGGCTTCGAGCTGATGGAGCGCCTCCCCCGCTACGTGGGCGTCAACCTGGTCCAACCCGAGGACGACCCGGTGGCCCTGCGGGACTACCGCCTGCACATGCGGATGCTGGGCTTCCTCCGGGACGTCTACAACCGGGACCACGTCACGCTCCACGCCGGCGAGCTGACCGCCGAGGTGGCGCCGGCCGAGGACCTGCGCTTCCACATCCGGGAGGCGGTGCTCACCGCCGGCGCGGAGCGGATCGGCCACGGCGTCGACATCGCCGGCGAAGAGGGGGTCGACGACCTCCTGGCGGAGATGGCAGAGCGTCACGTCCTCGTCGAGATCGCCTTCACCAGCAACGAGCAGATCCTCGAGGTCTCGGGCGACGACCACCCCTTCGCTCTCTACCGCCGGGCCGGCGTGCCCGTGACGCTGGTCACCGACGACGAGGGCGTCTCCCGCTCCGATCTCACCGCCCAGTACCAGCGGGCGGCCACGATGTACAGCCTGTCGTACCCGGAGCTCAGGACCCTCGCCCGGGCCGCCGTCCAGCACGGGTTCCTCCCCGGCGCCGACCTGTGGATGGGTCCCGACGACTTCCGCCCGGCGGCGGCCTGCGCCGCCGACCGTCCGGGCGAGGCCCGGCCCCGGCCCCCCTGCCGTGCCCTCCTCGACGCCAGCCCCAAGGCGAGGGCCGAGTGGCACCAGGAGGCGGCGTTCAGCCGCTTCGAACGCCGCTACGGAGGTTGAGCGAAGGCGGTGGGTCCCCAGGCCCGCCGCCCCGCTCCCGGTGTGATCAGTTGGTCAGTGCTTGCGGTCGTGGTCCTTCCACCTGCCGTCGCCGTCCCGGTCGCCCCGGCGGCCGTCGCCGTCACCCGAGCGGCCGAAGCGGCCGTCGCCGTCCCGGTCGAAACGCTTGAAGCGCCGGTCCCAGTCCTTGAAGGCGACCCGTTCGAAGGCCGAGTCGATCCGGCCGTCGTTCATGACGGCGTGGAAGCGGATCCGGAGCTCACCCCGGACGAACATCACCTGGACGTCGCCGCCCTCGGCCTGCTCGACCTGCGCCACCCAGCCAAGCTTCAGCTTGATGTCGTCGATGGCGATGTTGGCGCCGTTGATGATGATCTGCACGCTGCCCGCCTCGCCGGCCGGGAGCTCGGCCGGCGGGGCCGGAGCCGGAGCGGGAGGAGGTGACGGTGCGGTGGTCGTGGTCGGGTCCGGGATGGAGACGATCTCCCGGACCCTGAGCTGGTCGTCGTCGAGCTCCAGGCTCAGCTCGAGGACCTCGGTGTCGCTCGTGAAGGTGACGAACACCCAGTCGGGGTCGAGCGCCTACCGCGATGCGGCCACCCCTTCCCCGGCGGCGACAGGACCTCACACCCCGGCCGCCGATTCGGGTGGCTTGGGGCGCAAGGTCCCCTTTGCCCCCCCAGATGCTGGCGGGCTAGAGGCTGGGGGGCTCCACTCCGGACCGGTCCGCCTCGCAGGCGTCACGGACGAAGCATCCGGCCAGGTGGTCGTTCACCAGACCGAGTGACTGCATAGCGGCGTAGGCGGTGGTCGGCCCGACAAAGCGGAAGCCGATCCGGTGCAGCGCCTTGGCCAGGGCGGTCGACTCGGGGGTGACGGCGGCGAGGTCGCCCAGCCACTTCGGTGCCGTCCGCTTCCGCGGCGGCTCGAACGACCACACCAGCGCGGCGAGTGAGCCGTGCCGCTCCTGGGCGGCGAGGGTCGCCCGGGCATTGGCCACGGCGGCCTCGATCTTGCCCCGGTGGCGGACGATGCCGGCGTCGGACATCAACCGCTCGACGTCCCCGGGCCCGAAGGCCGCCACCGCCTCGGGTTTGAAGCCGGCGAAGGCGGCCCGGAACCCTTCCCGCTTGCGCAGGATGGTCAGCCACGACAGGCCGGACTGGAACCCCTCCAGGCAGAGCTTCTCGTAGAGGCGGACATCGTCGACCACGGGCCGGCCCCACTCGAGGTCGTGGTAGGCGACGTAGTCCGGCGCCGTCGTGCACCAGCCACAGCGCCGCTGCCCGTCATCGCCCGCCACGACACCGATCTCGGCCCAGTCCGCCACCGGGGCGACGCTACACGTCCCGTACTGGGCGCTTCCTCCAGCCATGAGGACGGTTCGCACTCCCTACTTGTGGG